>NZ_JARBDD010000009.1:0-142174 GCF_036577665.1 Gulosibacter sp. GYB002
TGTTCTCCGCCAGGATGCGATCTTCCACGAGGCGGACCACACGGTCCTTAGCATCCTGATCAAATTTTCTAGGCATGTTCCAGATTTTCCCATCTACTCAAACGGAACAAAACCTGGGGCACTTCAGTCAGGAGCGGTTGCTGGGGCGGTTTCAGCGTGAGGGGATCACGTGGGATGGTCACGGGCGGTTCCGCCCGGTTGAGGACGTGGACGAGCCGGAAACGAGGACGGATCGACGTTCGATTTCGCTGGACTGGATGTATGACCATTGGCAAGACGCGCCGGTGAAACCTGATGTGTCGACTGAGATTGAGGTGGTCTCGGTCGAGCATGACGTGTGGGTCGGTCGGGTGATGCTGGTGGATAGGGATGGCGCGTACATCGTGTATTGGTCGGACGCCGAAACGATCGTGTATTGGCGCGACCGTGCCCGCTTGGATTATGGGGTTGCTGGGGTCGCGTTGTGGACGCTCGGGCAGGAAGACGTGCGGGTGTGGGATCGGCTCGCGGCTGGGGAGCTGACGAGCGCTACGAAACGACTCGACCGGTAAGCGACCGGAATGGTTTGCCGTCACTGTTCAGTGACGGCTATTTACCGTCCCACAAACGTGGGGCTTGGAAAAAGAAAGGTAAACGAAATGGCTTACGAATATGTGATTGAGCCGTCAGCTCGTGGTAGCGGCACCTGGGGGCTGAATTTCAAATGGTCAGAACCGGGTCAACGGCTCTGCGCTTTGGTGCAATTTCATCTCAGAAGGCTGGGCAGGTACTCGGGACCCATTGATGGGGCGTGGGGTCCAAACACGATTAAGGGGATTCAGAAGTCGATTGCTGCTGGAAATTACTACAGCGGCCCAATCGATGGTGCAGTTGGCAAGAATACGGTCATTGGCGTCATCAGGTATGCATATCAAGGGGCCGAAGACGCGGGCCAGTGGGTAGACGCGCAGTGGATTGATCGTCACGCTAGTCCAAGTTACCCTGCAATGGGTACCGACCCAGGAAAAGTCTGGAAGTACTTTGAGTACAAGCTTTCAAAGGTATAACTAGGTCTGCGACGGGCCAGCGAGGTCAATCGCGGTGGTCCCGTCCCAGGAACACTCGAACGGAAGTGAGTTGTCTGCTGCCCGGTTCGGCGGAAGGGTGATCACCCATGTGCCGTTAACGAGTTCTGTTGACGGTGAATCCACGAAATACACGTGGTCGAAGTTGTCACTCCAAAACTCATACGTGCCCATGCCGAGCCTACGACTGATCCATTGATCCTTGCAGTCCGCGAGCGCGGCCTCAATTTCTGCCTGTGGCAACCTCTTTGCAGGTGTGGCCAGGGTGGGGTCGGGTGCTGGAGTTCCCGTATATGGTGCCGAGTCATGCTCTGCGTCCGAGCTGCAAGCGGTGAGTGTGCTCGCCGCTAAAAACGTGACAACTGTCGCGACTGTAGCGCGACTGACAAGTCTGGGCATGCGGCACATGCTAATCGGACTAGTTGACAATTTCTAACGATTGCAGGAGAAGCACCATCCAATTTTCTGGGTGGTGCTTCTCCATTTTCCAAAGGAGAGCAGGATGACGCATTCCAAACTCACGAATCAGATACGACTGTCCGGGCAGTCAAGTGCCCGTGGTGGCCAGAAGGTTGATCGGTTCATCGTTCACCATGCAGCCTCGACCTCGCTGAGTGGCGTGGTCGACATGATGGTGCGCGCCACTCGGGAAGTTTCAGCGAATTATGTCGTCGGTGACCGCATCGTGTGCGTGGTGGACGAAGACCGTCGCGCGTGGACGAGCGCTTCGTCGTACTGGGATGGGCGCGCAATCACCGTCGAGACAATCAACAACAGCGCCAACGGCTGGACCGTCTCGGAACGCACGTTTGACAATCTCGCGAAATTGATCGCCGATGTCGCGACGCGGTATCGATTCCCGATTGATGACACGCACATCATTACGCATCAGGAGCTCTATACGCGGTACGGTGCGAGCTATCCGACCGCGTGCCCGGGCGACCTGCAGCGACGTAAGAGCGAGCTGATTGCGCGCGCTCGAAAATACGCAGGTGCCAACGCTGCCACAAAAGCACCGACATCAAAAACTCCTTCGCAGCCAAGGTCGTGGCAGGCTGACGCGTTCGGTATCGGCGCCACGGCCAGCCGGGACCAGTGGCGAGTGATCCAGTCATGGCTGCGAAAACTCGGCCGGTATCACGGTCCCGTCGACGGCATCCCCGGCCAGCAAACGTGGCGGGGTATCCAGATCACGGTCCGTGACCGCGACTCCTACACGGGGCCGATTGACGGCATCCCAGGTCGCAATACCGCGAGAGCGATGCAGCGGTACGCACGGGCGGGTGGGTACCGAGGCCCGATTGACGGTGTGCTTGGTCACCAGTCATGGGCGGGCTTTGTGCGTCGTCTCTCGAGCTAGGAGCGGTGCTGTGGAAATAGTGAAGAAGCTTTGGCACCTGGTAGAAGAACCGCGCACTCGTCGGGTGATGTGGTCGCTGATCTACGCCAGCATTTTGATGGCCGGGCTGGTGGCAGTCATCATGCCGCCCAGGTCGGTGGAATGGCAGCTTGGCCACGCACTCACTCTGACGTGGGGGCTCATGCTCACCGCTGGTGGCGGGCTGGGGGCATGGTCGACGCTCACACGGTTTTGGGTGGTCGAGCGGATGGCGATTCTGCTGTGCGGTCACGGAGCCGCGATCTACGGCGCCACCATTGTCGCGAACCAGATCATCGAGGACGGCAACCGGATGACCCAGTTCGGGTTCGTGGTCGCGTTCATTCTCGCGCTCGCGGTGCGCCACTGGGATATCCGGTATTGGAATCGTGATCCGCGATAGAAAGGGGCCGTCGTGGCTGATTGGGATCTGACGGCCTTGGTGACGGTACTTGCCACAACCGGTGTAATTGGATCGATTATCGCTGGGTTTAAGGGGCTGGGCCGTCAGCTGACCGGGCGTGAGCATCGAGAGCAGGTGACGGTGCGAAGCGCGAAAGCGGAGCGTGACCGTGAGTGGCGCAAGCGACTCGTGTTGGGTGAGGCGTATGCACAGATGAAGATCCTCGCAGTGGAAGCGGGAGCGGACCCGGCCGAGGTCGCGATGGTTGATCGGCTGGTCGACAAGCTACGGGAGGAAGGAGGGGAGTGATGGGAAAGCACGGAGCTGAGGGCACGCTGGTGCCGAGTGTGCAGGTGCGGAAGTGGCTGTACGGCATCGCCTCGGCGGTGGTGCCGCTGCTGGTGCTGCTTGGCCTGGTAGCTGATGACGTGGGTCAGGCGATCCTGACCGTGGTCGCGGCGGTGCTGGCGGTTGGTTCGTCAGCGCTCGCGGGCGTGAACGTCCGCAACCCCGGTGATGAGTAGGAAAGCGTTAGTGCCCCTGTTCTGCCGAGCCGTTTTGGCTTGGCGGGCAGGGGCGCTTTTTCACGTTTCCGGCATGGTGAGCTGCGAGGAAATGTGGCCAAAATGTGGCCAAAAGCGATTCTATGACCAAACGCAAACCGCCGACTTCGTTGCAATCATGCGGAAGTCGGCGGGTAGAGAAAAGTGGGCCCAGCGGGGCTCGAACCCGCGACCCATGGATTAAAAGTCCACTGCTCTGCCAACTGAGCTATAGGCCCAACGAGCAGTCTAACGTGATTTTGCCCGTCCTTGCACATCCTCGCCATCATCAGAGTCCGCAGCGCGGTCTTCGGCAGCCTCCTCTGCATCCGCACCATCGGTCAACTCGGTAACGAGCTCATCCGCACCAAGCGAGGCCACCGCATCCGATTGCTCGGGCCCCTGCACCGCAAAATGATCGCGTTCGCCGAGCCGCCACCAGTTCAAAAAGGCAATCAGTGCAAACAGGCACGCCATCGCTGCAATCAGCGTGCCGAACAGCGCCGGGTGCACACCCAGATACCGATTGAGCTGCGCCCATCCCAGCACCTGCAGCCAGCCGATTGCTAGCAGCTCGAGCACCGCCCAAATCGCGATCGTCGGCGCGGTAATGGCGTGCGGCCGCACGGCCCGCACCACCAGCATCAGCGCCAACACAATCAGCGGCAGCGTCGGTACCAGCCCCAGCGCCACCCGGCCGATTGCCGACAGCCCCGACACATCGGCGTGGCCAGCCCCAAAACCAATCTGGATGAGCTGCCAGCCATGCAGCGGGCCGCCCACCGCATCCCGGAAATCAAATTGCGTTTGCCACCAGGGCAGAAGCAGCGAAACCAGCATGATCAATGCCAGCACCGCGGCGGTCACCCGCTTCACGGTGGCTCCCGGCGCCGTCTGCTGCTGGTGCGAATCGACAAGCGGTTCGGTGGGTTCGCTGTTAGCGTCGTGAACTGACAGGCTCATGACGTCTAGCCTAGGGGTATCGCCGCGCACGTCTACGCCGGCGCGACCGCAAAATACCGGATGCAAGGAAGCGAGCCCTGTGGAACGACATCATCGACCAGTGCGGATGCCAATCGAGGCATTCGACCACTACATCGGCGGTGACGATCCGGCGGCCATCAGCCGTGTGGCACACGAAACCGCCCGTGCCCTCCTGCACCGGGTACACGGCAGTGATGATCCGAGTGTGGTCAAGCGCACGGTACGCTATACCGCCGAGCACGGTGTGTCTGACCTGGCCGAACTGTGGGCCAAATCGGCGCCGCGCACGCTGCCCGGTGCGCTGTGGCGGCTTTATCTCGTGCACGCAGCGGTATCTCGCGACACCGACAGCGCGGCCATTGCGTTTCGCAGGGGAGTGGCGCGAGACCGCTCAATTCACACGCTGGTTGCCGGTGCACCAGAACCCACCGGGCCGGCAGAAATACGCGAACTGACCGACGAAATTTTGTGCGGCGCATTCACCGGCGACTTCGCAAACGCACTCGACCGGGCCGCATCCTTCTGCATGGTCATGTCGCTCGGTTTTGGAGCCTTCGCCGACGATATTGATGCGGGGGATGGGCTCACCAGCGAACCGCAAAAACTTGCTGAAGCAGCCGCGATCCGCGGTGCCCGCTACCTGGAGTACGGCCGTGATTTGGCTGCTGCCGCCTCCCTGCAGCGTCAGGGCAAGCTCGACTAGCGCGGCTTACAAAACACCACTGGTAAGTCGACTCAAATATCGGTATCGTGGTGACCCGCCGGGCCGCAGTAACCCCGGGCTCCAATTTTTGCCGCTGTGAGCGGCCTTCCGCCGAGAGGCGTTCTGCGGCCCGGTATTTTTATTGCCGGCACGCGTCGGTAGCCACCCGCATCCCGTTCATACTTCAGCCGGCACCGATTGGATGCGGAGAAAAACAACTGGCCTCGCGCATCCGAAGATGGCGAGGCCAGTTTGACCCGAAAAAAGACTTAACCGAAACGGCCGGTCACGTAGTCCTGGGTCTGCTGGTTCGAGGGGTTTTCGAAGATCGTGCGGGTGTCATCAAACTCGATGAGCTTGCCCGGCTTACCGGTACCGGCAATGTTGAAAAAGCCGGTGCGGTCGCTCACACGGGTTGCCTGCTGCATGTTGTGGGTCACGATGACGATGGTGTAGTCGGCCTTGAGCTCGTGGATGAGGTCTTCAATCGCGAGCGTCGAGATCGGGTCGAGGGCCGAGCAGGGCTCGTCCATGAGCAGCACATCGGGCTTCACCGCGATCGCGCGCGCGATGCACAGACGCTGCTGCTGACCACCAGAAAGGCCCGCACCGGGAGCGTCGAGACGGTCTTTCACCTCTTCCCAGAGGTTTGCGCCGCGCAGCGAAGTCTCAACGAGCTCTTCGGCATCGGCTTTCGAGATGCGCTTGTTGTTGAGCTTCACACCGGCGAGCACGTTTTCACGAATCGACATGGTGGGGAACGGGTTGGCGCGCTGGAACACCATGCCGATGTGGCGACGCACAATCACCGGGTCGACGCCGTGGCCGTAGAGGTTGTCACCGTCGAGCAAGATCTCGCCGTCAACCCAGGCCTTGGGGATGACCTCGTGCATGCGGTTGATCGAACGGAGCACGGTCGACTTACCGCAACCCGAGGGGCCGATGAACGCGGTAACGCTCTTCGGCTCAATAGTCATGTTCACGCCTTCAACGGCCTTGAACTTGTCGTAGTAGATGTCGAGGTCTTTGATTTCGATGCGCTTAGCCATTGAAATTCCTTTTCTAACGTTGTTCCGCCACGCGGTTAGCGGTTGCCCTTGGGCGAGAAGTAGTGCGAGATAACGCGGCCGATGAGGTTCAGCACGATCACGATGACCAGCAGGATGAACGCGCCACCCCAGGCGAGCATCTCGGCCTCGTGCTTCGCGTTACC
The DNA here is from genome assembly GCF_036577665.1 of Gulosibacter sp. GYB002. Taxonomy (NCBI): domain Bacteria; kingdom Bacillati; phylum Actinomycetota; class Actinomycetes; order Micrococcales; family Microbacteriaceae; genus Gulosibacter; species Gulosibacter sp. GYB002. Next base: position 6,288 of record NZ_JARBDD010000009.1, read on the forward strand.
GATGAGCTGGAACGAACCACCGTGCTGGTTGTAGACGAACACCGGCAGTGAGGTCATGATGCCCTGCAACGGGTTGGTGTTCATGTTGATCGAGAAGCCGGCGGCCACCAGCAGCGGCGCGGTTTCACCGATGACGCGGGCGATAGCCAGCAGCACACCGGTAACCAGACCCGCGAGGCAGGTGGGCAGCACGACGCGCACGATGGTGCGCCACTTTGGTACACCGAGCGCGTATGAAGCCTCACGCAGATCGGGTGGCACCAGGCGGATCATCTCCTGGGATGAACGCACCACGGTGGGAATCATCAGCACCATGAGCGCGATCGCACCGACGAAACCAGAGCGGATGTTGGTGAGGTCGCCGCCCGATTGCTGCACGATAAGCAGGAAAAGGGCGTAGGCGAACAGACCGGCAACGATCGACGGAACACCGGTCATCACGTCCACGAAGAAGTTGATGGCGCGCGAGAGGATGTTTCCCTTGCCGTATTCAACGAGGTAGATCGCGGTGAAAATACCGATCGGCACCGAGATGAGTGTCGTCAGCAGCGTGATCCAGAGGGTGCCGACGATGGCGTGCAGCGCACCCTTTTGGCCGGGGCGCGAAGCGTCGCTGGTGAAGAAGTGTTCGAGACCGAGACCGGGAACACCGCGGACAATGAGCGAGAACACGAGTGACAGCAGCGGGATCATTGCCAGGATGAAGGCGGTGAGCAGCAGGCCCGAAACCAGTCGGTTTTTAGCCTGCCGGGCACCCTCAACGGTGCGGCTAACCCAGTAGATCGCCACCAGGTAGAGCACTGCGGCGAGGGCCATCCAACCGCCCCAGTTGAAGTTCACGGTGAGCTGGCCGGTGCGTTCGTTGACCTTCGAGAACTCGTCACCGGAGGTCATCCACATCAGGCCAAAAATAATGCCCGAAACAACGAAGGCGGCAACCAGTAGCAGCGGCGCGACCGAATCCTTGAGTCGCCCGGCAGCGAGCGAGTTTACTTTTTTCTTGCCCGTGTGTTTGGTTGCAGAAGTTGCAGTGGTCACGTTTGGCATCTCCTACTTGTTGTTTCGAGCGATGATGAAGCGACCGATCGAGTTCACCGCGAGGGTGATGGCGAACAGCACCAGACCGCTAGCGATCAGGGTGTTGCTGTTCATACCGTGCGCCTCGGGGAAGTTTTGCGCAATCGATGCCGCGATGGTCGTGGGGTTCTGTGCGGTGAGCACCTGGAAGCTCACGGCGCCGGTACCCGAGAGCACCATGGCGACGGCCATGGTCTCACCGAGTGCGCGGCCGAGCGCGAGAATGCCGGATGCAAACACACCAGAGCTGGCGTAGGGGAACACTGCCTGCTTGCACATCTCCCAGCGGGTGGCGCCGAGTGCGAGCGAGGCTTCTTCGTGCAGACGCGGGGTTTGTTTAAAAATTTCTCGTGAGAGCGAGGTGATGATCGGCAGGATCATGATCGCGAGCACGATTGCGGCGGTCATGAGGTTACGGCCCGAGGGTACGATGTTGCCGCTAAACAGCGGGAACCATGCCATGTATTCGTTAAGCCACTTGTAGAGCGGGCCGGCGATGGGGGCGAGTACGATGATGCCCCACAGACCGAACACAACCGATGGCACCGCGGCAAGCATGTCGACGATAAACCCGAACGGTCCGGCGAAACGGCGCGGCCCGAAGTGGCTGATGAACAGCGCCACACCAATACCTACCGGGAGCGCGAGCAGCATTGCGAGCAGCGACGCCCAGATGGTGCCGAAGGCAAGCGGCGCAACATACTGCCAGAAACCGCCTGCAGCCTGTCGGTAGTTGTCAGGGGCTCGAGATCCGAGCGGTTCGACGAGGGCTGGTGCACCCTGGGCGAGCAGGAACACGAAGACCGCTGCCAGAATTGCGAGGATGAGCGCACCCGACGTGGTCGAAATAGTTTGGAAGATGGTGTCGCCCGCGCGGCGGACGGTCGCAGGGCGAGATACCTGCGGAGCCTGAGCAGTATCAGCGCTCGTCATCTGCTTGCCTTCCTAAAATTGGTGGGTTGCAAAGGGGAGTTTGGTAACGGATGATGCCCGGCACCCCGATTTGGGGAGTGCCGGGCAACATCACTGTTCTTGACGTATCAGTTCAACGTCTTCAAGTAGCAGATGACTACTTGATGGTGTCGATGGCAGCCTGTGCCTCGCTGCGGATCTCGTCCGAGATCGGAGCGTTGCCGGCAACGCCAGCGGCTGCATCCTGAGCCTCGGGGGTGATCACGTAGTTGAAGTAGGCCTTCACGAGCTCAGCCTTGGCCGAGTCGGCGTACTCCTGGCAGCCGATGAGGTACGACACGAGAACGATCGGGTAAGCACCCTCAACGCCGGTGTAGTCGAGGTCGTAGACCACGTCGGTCGCTTCGCGGCCCTCAGCCTTCGGCGAGCCAGCCACAACGGCGGCAGCAGCCTCGGGGGTGTAGGCAACGAAGTCTTCGCCCGACTTGACCTTGGCGGTCTGCAGCTCAGTTGCGGCCGAAGCATCGAGGTAACCGATCGAACCCTCACCAGCGGCGATGGCCTGCGCTACACCACCGGTCTTGTCGGCAGCTTCGCCGCCGAGGTCGCTCGGGAAGGCGTCTTCGGTGCCGTAGGTCCAAGCCTCGGGAGCAGCAGCTTCGAGGTACTTGAGGAAGTTACCGGTGGTGCCCGACTCGTCGGCGCGGTGCACAGCGTTGATGGCGGTGTCGGGAAGCTCGACGCCCTCGTTCAGCTTGGCGATTGCCGGGTCGTTCCACTTGGTGACCTTGCCGGCGAAGATGTTCGAGAGGGTCTCACCGTCGAGGTTCAGCTCTTCAACCTCGGGAAGGTTGTAGCCGATAGCGATGGGCGAGATGTAGGCGGGGAACTCGACCAGGGCCGAACCCTCGGCGCAGCTGCCGAACTTGCCTTCCTCGATCTCTTCGGTCTTGAAAGCACGGTCAGAACCGATGAAGTCCGAGGTGCCGGCGACGAAGTTGTCGCGGCCGGTGCCCGAGCCGGTCGAGGTGTAGTCGACGGTCACGCCGTTGTTCTCCGACTGGAAGCCGGGAACCCAAGCCTCGGTCTGAGCGGTGCTTTGAGAGCTAGCGCCAGTGGCGCCGAGGCTGCCCGAAAGTGACGACGATGCGCCGCCCTCATTGCCGGTAGCAGCAGCGGTCTCGCCTGCATCCGAACCGCCGCCGGCGCAACCAGCGAGAGCGAGAGCGGCAATTGCCGAGAAGGCAACAGAAGTGCCTACGCGCGAAAGCTTCATTGAGTTTCCTCCATAGATGGGGTTTGTGGAACCAGAACGGGGTTCGAAGTGAAAGTATGCGCTGCGAGTTACGCGACATCATGCTGAAGGTAAACGCTTGGTGAACGGCATTCATTCAGGCGGTGATGTTCGTTCTGAACCAAATACGAGCGAGTCTGCCGCCTAAATCACCGGACCGTGCGTTTCGGCCGCCACAATCCCGAGACGCACATCGCCAGCCGGTACGTGCAGCACCGAGCACTCGGCTGTCGACAGCATTGCCTGACGCGACAGTCCGCTCAGCCGGGTATTGGTGGCCTCGGCGAGCACGGTGAGCACCTCGGGCATGACCGGAGAATGACTGCACAACACCACGGGCTCGCGCCGCTCGAGCACTTCCGCCAACACCTCGGTCAGTCCCGCATCGCCCGACGACGTGTTTTGCGAAAGCGAGGCGTGGCTTTCGGGAAAGATTCCCAGCGCATCCGCCAGCGGCGCGACCGTCTCGCGGCAGCGGGCCGCAGTCGAAGTCAGGATGCGTTGCGGGCCAAACGCGCGCAGGATCGGAATAATGTGCTGCGATTGTTCCAAGCCTCGTGAGGTGAGCGGGCGGGTTTCGTCGTGTCCGGGCCACTGTGCCGCCGGAATGGCCGTGGCGTGACGCAGCAGTACGATCGGGAACGTGCTGGCAATACCTCGCTCGTAGCGCTCGGCCAGCAATTGCAGTAACTCTTTATCTCGGTCGTAACTGAGCACCTGCTTCGCTTTTTTCACCGAGAGCCACTCGAGCCGGTCAACCTCACTATTGGGCTTGAACTTGTGCTTCGTGAACTGTTCGTCGCTGACCTCGCTCGACCAGTAATGCACCTCTTTCGGGCGCCCACTGGGCAGCGTGTAGTCGATGATGCCCAGCGGTGCACCCAGATCGACCCGGTAACCGGTTTCTTCCCAAATTTCACGCGCTGCCGTTTGCGCCAGCGACTCGCCAGGGTCAACCTTGCCCTTTGCCAATGAGTAGTCATTGTGGCGATTGCGGTGAATGACCAGCACTCGTAGCTTTTTGCCATCGAACCGCCACAACACCGATCCGGCGGCGTAGACGGTTTGATCGCGACTGCTGGTTGCGGGCTGCATAGTTGCCTTTCTGGCTCAGGGGTTCTTCTGGCTCAGGGGTTCTTCTGGCTCAGGGGTTCTTCTGGGTCAGGGGTTAGCGGATTGCTTGCGGACGAGCCCGCCGCACGTAGTCGTTCATGATGACATCGTGCAGCTCGGCAAGCGGCTGGCCATCGTCACCGTGCGCAACTCGGTGCCAGTTCGCATCCGAATCAAGATGCCAGCTGGCCACCTCGCCCGACATGACCAGATCGAACATGCGCTGACAGCGCTGCACGTGTTCGGGCTCGGTGAGTAGCACGAGCGCTTCGATGCGGCGGTCGAGGTTGCGGTGCATCATGTCGGCCGAACCGATGTACACCTGCTCGTCACCGCCGTTCAAGAACGAAAACACGCGCGAGTGCTCGAGATATCGGCCCACCACCGAGCGCACTTTCATCGTCTCGCTCATATTTGGCACACCGGGGCGCAAGCCGCAAATACCGCGCACGAACACCTCAACCGTAACTCCGGCACGACTGGCCGCATAGAGCGCGTCGATAATTTCTTCATCGATCATCGAATTGACCTTGATGCGCACCCGGCTCGGTTTCCCTGCGAGCGCAGCCCGCCGCTCGCCCTCGATGAGATCGAGCAAACCTTTGCGAAGATGCAGCGGCGCAACCAGCAGTCGGGTGAAATCGCGTTCGATGGCATAACCCGAAAGCTGGTTAAACAGGCGCGTGACATCGGTTGACACTTCGGGTGCGCAGGTGAACAGACCCATGTCTTCGTAGATGCGGGAGGTCTTCGGGTGATAGTTACCGGTGCCGACGTGGTTGTAGATGCGCAGCTGTCCGTCTTCGCGGCGAATGACCTGGAGCAGCTTGCAGTGGGTTTTGAGGCCGACCAGCCCGTAGACCACATGCACCCCGGCCTTTTCGAGCTTGCGTGCCCACACGATATTGTTCTGTTCGTCAAAGCGCGCCTTAATTTCAACCAGCGCGAGCACCTGTTTGCCGGCTTCGGCGGCTTTGATTAGTGACGCGATGATCGGTGAGTCGCCCGAGGTGCGGTACAGCGTTTGCTTAATAGCAAGCACGTTCGGGTCGCTGGCGGCCTGCGAAATGAACGCTTGCACGCTGGTTGAGAACGATTCGTACGGGTGCTGTACCAGCACATCCCGTTCAGCAATCGCGCTGAATAGATCGGTGGGGTCGGCACCCTCACTGGGGCGAAACTCGGGAGCGGTGACCGGCACATGTGTGGCGAACTTCAACTCGGGGCGCTTAATGCCCGACAGTGCAAACAGTGCCGTCAGATCCAGCGGCCCGGGTAGCACCGTGACCTCGGTGTCGGTGATGTCGAGCTCATCCTTCAGCAGAGAGAGCGTCTCGGCATCCATATCGTCCGAAACCTCGAGGCGGATGGGCGGGCCGAATCGGCGGCGCAGCAGCTCTTGTTCGAGCGCTTGCAGCAGGTCTTCGGTTTCGTCCTCTTCGATATTGACGTCTTCGTTACGGGTGATGCGGAAAGCGTGGAAATCGATGACCTCCATTCCCGGGAACAGCTCGTCGAGATGCTGCGCGATGAGATCTTCGAGCAGGATGAACCAGTGCTGCCCGTCTGGTGCGCGCAGCGGGTAGAGGCGGGGGAGCACCGGCGGCACCTTGAGGCGAGCGAACTCGACTCGGCCGGTTTGCGGATTGCGGACCCGCACCGACAGGTTGAGTGAGAGGCCAGAAATATAGGGGAAGGGATGCGCCGGGTCGACTGCCAGCGGCATCAGCACCGGGAAAATTTCGGTGGTGAACACGCTGTGGAGGTGTTTGCGGCTCGATTCATCCACGTCATGCCACTGCAGGATGCGGATGCCTTCGGCAGCGAGTTTTGGTTCGAGATCGTCACGCCAAACGCGCGCGTGACGCTGCTGCAGTTCGTGCGCCAGGGCGCGAATCTGTGCGAGTTCGGCGGCGGGCGGCACACCGGCGGGGGTCGGCACCGCAAGCCCCAGGTCGATGCGCCGCTTCAACCCGGCGACTCGCACCATGAACCATTCGTCAAGGTTGGACGGGAAAATCGCCAAAAAATTTGCTCGTTCAAGCAGCGGCACGCTGTGGTCTTCACCGAGTTCGAGGACGCGCTGGTTGAACGCCAGCCAGCTGAGTTCGCGATCTACGTAGCGGTCGAGTCCGAGGTCTTCGAGGCGGTCTGCGGCCGGGGTCATTCCGCGCGTCCTTTCAGTTCGTGGCGCTGCTTGTCTCAACTGTAGTTCGGTCGAGGAAATACTGAACATCCAGACGCTCAGTGACAAACCCGAGCCGGCGATAAAGCGACATGGCCGGGGTGTTGCTGCCGTCGACATAAAGAATGGCGCGCTTGGCGCCGCGCTCGAGGAGGCGGTTGAGCCCGGCGTTCATGAGCGCGCGACCGAGCCCCTGGCCGGCAAGGTTCGGGGCGACACCGACCACATAGATTTCGTATTCGTCACCGTTGATTTTGCACCAGCAATAACCGGCAAGCTCATCGTCGGAGGTGAGCACCAAAAAATCTTCCGAATTGAACCAGGGCTGCCGCATCCGAGCCTCAAGATCCGCCAGCTGCAGCCGTCCTTGTTCGGGATGCGCCGCAAAAATTTTGGCGTTCAACGCAACCCAGGCGCGAGCATCCCGGTCAGCATCGAAAGCGCGAATTTGCATCCCAGCCGGAAGTTCTGGCTGCGGTAGGGGAGCGTGCAGCGGCAGCGCCAGAACATAGAGCTCGCGAGTGGCGGTGGCGCCGAGCGAGGCGGCGAGTTCGCGAGATCCGGGCAGGCTGCCGTGCGCCCACACCTGTAGCTGCGGTGTCGCGTGGGTGGTGAGTAGGGACGTGAGTTCGCGGGCGAGGGCGGTGCCGACTCGGCGGCGTCGGGCATTGGGATGCACGACCAGCTCGGCCATAATCGCCTCTTCGGCGTGGGCCGCGGTATCGACGTGAAACAGGGCCACGCCAAGTAGCGAACCGGATGCATCCCGTGCGGTAACTGCCTGCCGCTGCGCGAGATTGAGGAGGGTTTCTTCGTTGAAGGGCGGGAGGCCGTCGGTCTCGGTTGCCGTGCGGGTGAGCTGCTGGATCTCGGCGGTCAGTTCGGCAGCCTCGCCGGCTATTGCAATGGTGAACTGCTGCCCGGAATGCTGCGCCACGTTGCTGCTCCTTCGCATCGAAATGATGGTGGTGTGAACATGCTAGGTGTTGTGGGTCATGGCGGTGCGGCACAATTGCGGTATGGATACTGGCCCGCTGACCAAACGTGAACGCGCATCCGTGGGGATTGCGTGGGCGCTCGCGCTGCTCGCGGCGATTCTCATTGGGGTGCTCGCGGGGCGTGACCGTCAGCTTGCCTGGGTTTCAATCGCGATGCTGATGCTGGTGCTTGTGTCGGCGCTGCTGCAGCTGATCGTCGCCAAGCCGGCCGGCTTCATCCACCGCATGTCGCTGAGTTTGGCCGGTGCGGCGGTTATTCTGGCGCTGGCCTCGCTGGTGTTTGTGCTTACTGGCGCATCCGGATTCGTGACAGCTCGCTAGCTGCACTGCTGGTCAGCCCAGCCCTGGCCGAGTGTCCCGGCCAGCTGCACTGCATCCCTGCTCGCTGCCCGACCTAGCCAGCTGCACTGCATCCCTGCTCGCGCTGCCTGTCCCGGCCAGCTGCCTGTCCCGGCCAGCTGCCCAGCCCAGCTGCCTTGCCCGGCCCAGCTGCCTTGCCCGGGTACTGCAGATTTTTGTTTCCTGGCCTCAGAATTTTGTTTCCTGACATCAGAATTTTGGCTGCAAAACCCGGAGATAACGGTGTTTTTCTGCCAAATCGCCGCATTGTGCAGCCAGGAAACAATTCTCCGCAAAAAACTGCAGTCAGGAAACAATTCTCCGGCGCAAATTGCAGCCAGGAAACAAAATTCGCATGTGAAGCAGACAGCTGCAGGCGCCTGTGGGCAGAGGTAGGCAGATGCAGGCAGATGTGGGCAGGGGCAGACAGCTGCAGGCGTCTGTAGGCGGAGGCGGGCAGATGCAGGCAGGCGCAGGGGATGCAGGTCGGGAATGGCGCGGAGGGTGCGGCATGGCATCGGCTAGACTGAAGGCATGGATGCAGCGATGTTCTTCGAGATTCTGTTCATGGGCCTGCTCGGTGCCGTAATGGTGGGCATCGTTGGCGTTTCGATTGCCGTGATCCGCGGCCTGTTCAAGGGGCAGAGCTAGGCACCACTGCCGGCTTTCACGCCGCTTGCTCACCGCGCACACGACACGCGCGACGGAGCACTGCGGCGTGCAGAATGAGATTTCTGGGATGAGCGATGTTTGATATTCCCACTGATCTGCCACCCGAACTTGTGCCGCTGACCTGGCTCATCGGCACCTGGGAGGGCGAGGGCATGGTCGAGTACGAGGTCGACGGCAAGCTGCGGATGCATCCGTTCCACCAGCGCGTCGAGTTCACCCACAACGGCCAGCCGTTCCTCGAATACCGTTCGCGTTCGTGGCTGTTGCCGGACGGATCCAGCGACGCTGGCGAAACCAGCGAACCCGGCGCCGAAAATGGCGCCGCTGAAGGAACCGAAAAACCGTTCCTCCCCGAAGGCATGGATGCGCTCATGCCCAAGGGTCCGTCCGTCACCCCTGCCGCATCCGATGAGCTTGACGGGCTGTTGCCGCTGACCAGCGAAATGGGTTTTTGGCGCCTGGCTCGCCCGCGCGATGCCGGCGACGTGGGGCCGGGGATGCTCCCGCCGAGCGATAGAACCTCGTACCCGAATGCTGATGCAGTCGAAGAGTTGCGCAACGACCAAAACGGTTTCAACCTTGAGGTGACACTCGCGCATCCCACCGGCGTGAGTGAGCTTTACTACGGCATGATTCGCGGGCCGCGCGTTGATCTGGCAACCGAGGGTGTTGTGCGTTCATCCGGCAGCGAGGAGTACCGCTCGGCCACCCGCATGTACGGCCTGGTGCAGGGGCGGATGTTTTGGGCGTGGGATATTGCCGCTCTCGGCGGCGAACTCGCAACCCACGCCTCGGCGCAGCTGACGCGGGTGTCAGCGTGAGCAATAGCCCGTTTTTGCGGCTTCCCGGAGCTGTTGAAGGTGTGGTGCCCGATGCGGGAGTGGCCGCGCACTACGGCGAACCGCTGCGTGAACAGCGGGCGTTGGCGCGCGGCGCCGCTGCTGTGGACGCGAGCCACCTCGGGGTTGTGCGCGTGGCGGGCCCTGACCGGGCCGACTGGTTGACTTCGCTTTGTACGCAAGTGCTGACGGTTGGCGGGCATGGTGAGTCGCTCATCCTCTCGCCCCAGGGGCGCATCGAACATCAATTCGCGTTTGCGGATGATGGCGAGTGCACCTGGCTGATTACAGAGCACGATGGTGCGGCACCGCTGGCTGAGTTTCTTAACCGGATGCGGTTCATGAAACAGGTGGAAGTTACCGATCTATCCAGCGAACGGTTTGTGTTCGCATCGATGGGCGGGATGAATTTGCTTGATGGTATTTCGGATGCGGTGGTGTGGGACGACCCCTGGACCGGCATCGCCGCGGGAGGCACGCAGTACGCCGCGATCGCACCCGACGAGCACCCGGGCACGCGATACCGGATGCGGTTCACGATCGTGTCGGCCGAGGATCGCGATCGGCTGCTGGCGGCAGCGCGTGCGGGTGAGCTGACGATGGCCGGAATGCTCGCGCTCGAAGCGCTGCGAGTTGCCGCGTGGCGCCCGCGGTTCGCGCGTGAAGTTGATGAGCGGGCGCTGCCGCATGAACTCGACCTGCTTCGCAGCGCCGTGCACCTCAACAAGGGCTGCTATCGCGGGCAAGAGACGGTCGCCAAGGTGCACAACCTCGGGCATCCGCCGCGGCGCCTGGCGTTTCTCGATCTAGATGGGATGGACGGCCGGCTCCCAGCCCCCGGTGCGCTCGTGCGTGACGGCGACAAGCCCGTTGGACGCGTCACGAGCACGGTGCTGCACTACGACGAGGGGCCGATTGCGCTGGCGCTGCTCAAACGGAACGTCGATCCGCGGGCGGCGCTGCGGGTTGATCTCGACCTCGCCGCCCAGGTTGCCGACGGTGCTGTCGCCGAGTCGGAGGCCGGTGCGCCCGAACAGGTGGATGCGTACCAGACGGTGATTGTCGCGCCCGATGCCGGTGACGCCGCCCAGATGGCCGAGCTGCGCCGAAAATTTCGCGGCCAGCGCTAGCTGCCGCGCGCATCCGGGTGCTGCGGGCGGTCATCCACCTGAAACAGTCATTGTGGCGTTCGTAGTGGCTCGTCCAGCCGCTGTTTACACTCACTGTGCACGATTGCACTATGAGCGACACAGCACGTCCTGCGAGCCCAAGAGGTAGCGCCGGCCATCATCCGCCAGCGCTGCAAATTACCAACCTGGTCAAGTCGTTTCGAAAACCCGGCGGTGGCCGGTTCCGCGCAGTGGACGAGCTGTCACTGACCGTTCCGAGTGGCGAAATTGTGGCTTTTTTGGGGCCGAACGGTGCCGGTAAAACCACCACGCTCGATATTGTGTTGGGACTCACGCAGCCCGATTCTGGCGAGGTGCGCGTGCTCGGCGAAACCCCCGACGGGATCGTGCAGCAGGGGAGGATAGCTGCGGTGTTGCAAACCGGCGCGCTGCTGCCCGATCTGAGCGTCAAAGAGACGGTGCAGATGATCGGCGCGCTGTATGCCGAAACCATCGGGGTGGATGAGGCACTGCGTCGGGCGGGGATCGAAAAGATCGCCGGCCGCAAAGTGTCAAAATGCTCGGGCGGTGAGCAGCAGCGGTTGCGTTTTGCATTGGCGCTGCTGCCCAACCCCGACCTGTTGGTGCTCGACGAACCAACCGCGGGGATGGACGTTAATGCGCGCGGTGAATTTTGGGATGCGATGCGGGCAGAAGCGCATCGTGGCCGCACCATCATCTTCGCCACACACTATTTGAAAGAGGCCGAAGACTTCGCCGAACGCATTGTGCTGATTGCCGATGGCAGGCTCGTCGCCGACGGTGCGGTTGGCGAGATTCGCGAGCTGGCCGGTGGTAAATCGCTCACCGCCCGGCTTGATGGCGCTACCGAGGCGGAATTACAGGCGGTGCCCGGGGTGCAGCGGGCTGTGCGCCTCGACCCGCAGCGCATCGAACTCAAATGTGATGATGCGGATGCTGCGGCACGCTATCTGCTCACCAACACTGCCGCGAGCGATATTGAGATTCGTGCGGCCAGCCTCGACGAGGCCTTTGAACAGCTCACCGCCCACGACGACAGGGAGCAATCATGACCACCGAAACGCCGCGTCGCGTGCTGAACCTGCGCTATATCGGGTTTGATTTGCGCCGCAATTTGCGGATGTTTACCAACCTGTTTTTTGTGATCGTGTTGCCGGTGGCGATGTTCATCATTTTTGGCACCATGTCGGATTTTTCGAGCACGACGCTTGAAAGCGGTCGCGGTAATATCACCGCGAGCATCATGGTGTCGATGGGTGCGTATGCTGCGATCACCGCCACCACATCGCTTGCCGGATCGGCAGCGGTTGAGTTGCAGCAGGGGTGGGGGCGTCAATTGGGGCTAACCCCGTTTTCGAACGCAGGCTATATCACCAGCAAGGTGATCGTTGCGCTGAGCTACGCGATTTTGGCCATCACTGCCGTGTACATCGCCGGCGTAATTGTTGGCGCGAAGATGGACGGCTGGGTGTGGGCAGCAACCGCCGGCCTATTGCTGGTGGGCGCGATGGTGTTCGCGCTGTACGGTCTCGCTTTCGGGTTGCTGCTGCGCAGTGAAGCTGCGGTGGGCGCTGCCAGCGGTATTGTCGTCATCCTGATGTTTCTCGGCAACGCTTTTGTGCCGCTGAGCGGATTTTTGCTGCAGTTGTCGGTGTTCACTCCGGTTTGGGGAGTGGTGCGCTTGTCGGCGTATCCGCTCGATCAGGGTGTCTATTTTGACGGGAACGACGGTTCGCCCGTGCACTATGAGCTCTGGCAGATGGTGTGCAACCTGGCAGTGTGGGGCGCCATCTTTGCGGCGCTGTGTGTGATCGGAGTGCGCCGCGGAACGAGTCGCCGTTAGTGAATGGATGCTGCGTAGCAGCTAGCATTAAAGCAACCCGGTAGGCGATGGCGGTGTCGAGGCGACATGGTTTACAAACGACTCTTCGTCGGTGTGCTTGCAATTGGGCTGGCGGTTTCACTCGGCGGCTGTCAGCGGCACGACTCGCAGTCAGCGGCCGAGAACTCGGTGAGCGCGGCGCCCACACAAAGCAAGTCGGGCGCGCCCGAAAGTGCCGGCGATGGCGGCGTAGCAACAGATGCTGATGGGCATCATGCAGAGGCGACCGAAAGCACCGCGCAGGCCGTTGATATCACCATCCCCGATTGCCCCGAGATGAATCCGCTGGCCCAGGCTGAGCACGAGAGATTCATGGAGAGACTGCCGGAAGATAGAAGATACGACTCGCGCGCGAGAGAAGTGAGTAGCGAAGAGTTTTCACAAAAGGTTGGCCCGGCGGCTGGAAAAGCGCTTGCTTCAGTTGAAAAGTATCGAGGATGCCACTGGGCCTTTTCACTCGGTACGCCGGTGTTCCAGATCGACGCTGAGTTAAAACCGGAGGCAAAAGCCGCACTCATCGCGGCGCTGCGCGACGACCCCGATTTTGTCGAGATGGAAAGCGAATCGCACGGAGCTCAGCAATTTGAGTATTACGTGGTGCATGAAGGGGCAGGCTCAGAAACTGTTTTCCACACCTTTATCGGCGACATGTGGATCTGCTTCGCCGTCGCCAGTGATTCGATGCTCGGCGACTACGGCAAGGTTTATTCAGAAAGCGCGCTGGAGGCGCTGGTCGAGGCGAACCCTGGGCTCGGTGAAGGATAACCTCGGTCGCGGGGCGCATGTCACCTACGCGCTATGCGCAGTCACCCGACCCCGATACGCTAGAAGCATGAATGCACCGCTTACGCTCATTCTCGTCCGCCACGGACAGAGCGAATGGAATGAAAAAAACCTGTTCACCGGTTGGGTCGATGTCGAACTGACCGAAAAAGGCCGGGGCGAGGCGAAGCGCGCCGGTGAACTGATCCGTGAATCGGGTCTGATCCCCGATATTCTTTACACTTCGCTGCTCACCCGTGCGATCGACACCGCAAATATTGCGCTGAAAGAAGCCGGCTTTGCATGGATCGACGCCAAGCGTGACTGGCGCCTCAACGAGCGCCACTACGGCGCGCTGCAGGGCAAGAACAAGGCCGAGGTGCGCGATGAGTTTGGTGAAGATCAGTTCATGATCTGGCGCCGCTCGTACGATGTGCCGCCGCCCCCGCTCGCCGACGACAACGAGTGGTCGCAGGTGGGCGAGCGTCGCTACGCAAACCTTGGCGACGACATCCCCCGCACCGAATGCCTCAAGGATGTGCTCGAGCGGCTGCTGCCGTTCTGGGAGTCGGACATTGTGAGTGATCTGCGTGCCGGCAAGACCGTGATGGTCGCGGCACACGGTAATTCATTGCGTGCCCTCGTGAAGCACCTCGACGGAATCGGTGATGACGAGATTTCGGCGCTGAACATCCCCACTGGTATTCCGCTGGTGTACGAGCTCGATGCCGAAACGCTCAAGCCGATCTCGACTGCACGTTACCTCGACCCCGAAGCTGCTGCGGCGGGCGCCGCAGCTGTCGCCAATCAGGGTGCCCAGAAGTAGTCAATACTAAGCAAAACGGCGGGTCCGGTTCGAACTTGAACCGGACCCGCCGTTTCTATGGTTGTGGCCGCCTACTCGGCTGCGGCGCCTTCCTGCAGGTAGCGCATCCGCTTAGCGATGGCGACCGCGTGGTCGCTGAAGCGTTCGAAGTAGCGGTTCGCGAGGGTCGCATCCACCACCTGCTCGGCGGGAACCGAATCGTCGACTGTCGAAAGACCGTCGAGCACCTCCTTGTGGAGGGCGTCGTTGGCGTCGTCGCTGGCAATAATTTCGTCGAGCAGCTCCGAATCTTCGGTCTCGATCAGCTTGCGTACCCGCTCAGCCTGCGCGACGCAGAGCTCGCCCGCTTCACGGAAGTGTTCGCGCAGCGGCTCGGGCGAAACTTCGACGGGGAAACGCATCCGAGCAAGCTGGGCGATGTGGGCGGCGAGGTCGCCCATGCGCTCAAGCGAGCTTGCAATACGCATGGTCGAAACAACAAACCGCAGGTCGCGAGCCACCGGTGACTGCAGCAGCAGCACCTCGATGGTGAGATCATCGATGAGTGCGGCGGCCTCGTCAATTTTCATGTCATTGCTGATGACCTCATCGGCAAGCGCGACATCCGAGGTCTGGAAGGCGCGGGTGGCGTTACGGATGGCGTTTACGACACCGTCGGCAACCTCGATGAGACCGGTCTGGATATTGGCTAGTTCTTGCTGAAAAACCTCGCGCACTGAAAACTCCCATTTGATTGCGATGTTGGACATCAACGGATGCGGTGAGCCCATATGGTGCGTGCCCAATCCGTGACCTGGAGTAAGTTAGCGGCCCAAAGTGACGTTTCGGTGAAAACCTCGCCCGTATCCTTGAACACATGCATGTCGGTGCCGCACTTTTCATCACTTTTCTTGTTGGGCTGATCATTGGCGTCGCCACAACTGCGGTAACCATGGTGATGGACCGCAGGCGGCAGAACCTCGCCGAGCTGCTGGAACCCCGGCTGAACGATTCGGTGATTGAAGTGCTCAAAGCACTGCCACAAATGGCAATCGTTACCGACCGTTCATACAACGTGGTGTGGGCATCGCCCGGTGCGACCGTGAAAGGTTTGGTGAGCCGCGATAACCGGCTCACACCGCGACTGCAGGCGGTAGCGCAGGTCGCCTGGAGCGCTGATGACCATAGTGAAACGCAGCTAATGCTGCCGCGCGGCCCCTACGGTAGTGCTGCGATTACCGTACGCATCCGCGCCAACCAGCTCTCGCCGCGCTACCTCATCCTGCTGGCTGAAGATCTCACCGAGGCGATCCGCGTGCAAGAGGTGCGCCGCGATTTTGTGGCTAATGTGTCGCACGAGCTGAAAACCCCGATCGGCGCCGTAACACTGCTTGCAGAAGCCATCGGTGAGGCCTCCGATGACCAGGAGCAGGTGGAGTATTTTGCAAACCGGCTGCTGATTGAGGGTGACCGGCTCACCCGTCTTGTGCGCGAAATTATCGATCTTTCGCGCCTGCAGTCAACCGATGCGATGGCGGAGGCTGAAGACGTCAATATCGCCGATGTGGTTTCAAACGCCGTCGACCAGACCGTGACCATCGCCGAAGGTAAGTCGGCCACCGTGAGCGTGCGGGTTGATCCCGACCTGGTGGTTTGGGGTGACCCGCGCTTGTTGGTCATGTGCATGCAAAACCTCATCACCAACGCCATCTCGTATTCACCGGCCGGCTCGCGAGTGGGCGTCGGCGCCCGCAGGCAGGGAGATGTGGTGGAGATTTCGGTGACCGATCAGGGCATCGGCATTTCGGAGGAGGACCAAAAGCGTATTTTTGAACGCTTTTATCGCGTCGATTCGGCGCGCTCACGCAACACTGGCGGCACCGGCTTGGGGCTCAGCATTGTGCGTCACGTGGTTGAAAACCACGGCGGCGATATTGCCGTCTGGTCGCAGTTAGGCAAGGGGTCGACCTTCACGGTTCGACTGCCGCTGATCGAAGCTTTCAAGCCCGGCGTCGACTCGGCGGAAGCGCCCAAGATCAATCCGATTCCGCTATCGGTGCCGGAGCAGTAAACATCCCACACCCGTCACGGTGAATGCTCACCGATGGCGATTACACCACGCGGAAGAAGGCAGAATTAACCTCCGGTTAGCCTGCTGTATGCACAATGGTTGTGTGACACGAATTCTCATTGTTGAAGACGAAGCCTCCCTGCACGAACCGCTGTCGTTCCTGCTGAAACGGGAAGGGTTCGATGTAGAGGTGGCAGAAGATGGCACCGAAGCGATTGAAATGTTCGATCGGGACGGTGCTGACATGGTGCTTCTCGACCTCATGCTGCCCGGGATTCCCGGTAGCGAGGTGTGCAAGCAGATTCGCATGACTTCAAATGTGCCCATCATCATGCTCACCGCAAAAGACAGCGAGGTCGACATCATCGTGGGGCTCGAACTCGGCGCCGACGACTATGTCACCAAGCCCTATTCGACCCGTGAGCTGCTTGCGCGCATCCGTGCCGTACTGCGCCGCAGTGAACAGGCCGAGAACGACGAGAATGACGGCATTGTGGAAGTGAACGATATCCGTATGGATGTCGACCGACACACCGTCACCGTGCGCGGTGAACTGACCCAGATGCCGCTGAAAGAGTTTGAGCTGCTCGAATACTTGCTGCGCAACGCTGGCCGTGTGCTCACCCGCGGCCAGCTCATCGACCGTGTTTGGGGCCCCGACTACTACGGTGACACGAAGACGCTTGACGTGCACATCAAGCGCATCCGTTCGCGGATTGAAGAGACCCCGTCATCACCGAAGCTGCTGGTGACTGTCCGCGGTCTCGGCTATCGCTTCGAGGGCTAAGCAAAACATTGCGGGGCGCATCCGAACTGGATGCGCCCCGCAGCGTTTTAGGTCGATCATCGACTACTCGTTAGTCTCCTCAGCAGGAGCCTCATTTTCGGTCGCCACCGGGGCGGGGGCTCCCGTCTCGTTGGCTGCGTCGCTGGGCTGAATCTGGCTGGGAGCGAGAGTCTTGTACTCGTCGAGCACATTCTCGGGGTTGTCAGCGCCAAGCACCGGCACCGTTGCGGTCGCTTCACTGTCGGCCGAGCGGAAGGTCACATTGACAGTGTCACCCGAGCGGAACTTGCCGGTAACGATCTGCGCGCCGGCCTCGTCGAAGCCGACCTTGACCAGGCCCTTGTTTGCGCTGGTCTTTTCGACGGGGATGCTCACGGTTGAGCCGCCTTCAATGGCAACCTCGAGGGTTGCAGGGGTGTCTGACTCGGTAACGACGCTGAGCACGAGGTTGGCCTCGTTCACATCTTGAGTGTCGGAGTCGACGATGAGCAGCGCATTGCGAACCTCGAGATCACCAACGGATGCGTGCACGCCGTCGCTGGCGGCATATTCCATGGTCGTGCGCTGTGGGCTGATGAGGTTGCAGCCGGTGAGCCCCGCCGCGAGGGCGAGGGCCAGTGCGGATGCGGCGACGGCGCGGAACTTCACTGCAGGAGCCTCCCGTAGAAATGTGCGAGCGAGCAACACCTTCAACTGCCGCGCTCACGTGGTCAACCTTCAGCGTAGCCGATTGTGTGACCGATTCGTGTCGTTCGGTTGGGGCGGTTGATTCAGGCGGGGAATACTAGCACCAATTCGTGGTAAAATTGACCACTTAGGAAGGAGACCCTGTCTATGAATCTTGAGGTCGGAGAGACCGTTGTCTACCCCCACCATGGTGCGGCGACAATCGAAGAAGTCAAGACTCGAGTCATTCGCGGCGAAGAGGTGACCTTTCTGAAGCTGAACGTTGCCCAGGGCGACCTGACGATTGAGGTCCCCGCCCACAACGTCGAGCTGGTCGGTGTGCGTGATGTGATCGATGACGCTGGTTTGCAGGAAGTGTACGACGTGCTGCGTGCGCCGCTTACCGAAGAACCCACTAACTGGTCGCGTCGATACAAATCGAACCAAGAAAAGCTCTCATCGGGCGATGTCATCAAGGTTTCAGAAGTGGTTCGTGACCTTTGGCGTCGCGACCAAGACAAGGGCCTGTCGGCGGGTGAAAAGCGGATGCTCGCGAAGGCTCGCCAGGTGCTCGTCTCAGAGCTCGCATTGGCACAAGACACCGACGAAGAAGCCGCGAACGAGCACCTCGACAAGGTTCTCGAGTCATAATCGCTCGCTGAACCGGCCGCTGTTTCAATACGGCACAACCGCTTTGTGAACCCGGCTTCGAGAACTTAGTCTTCGAAAACCAAGTGGACAAACAAGCTGTAATGCAACGACCACCGCGCACCGGCGTGGTGGTCGTTGCTGCTGGCAGTGGCACGCGCCTGGGGGAGGGGATGCCGAAAGCGTTCGTGCCGCTTGCCGGCGAGCCGATGCTGGCGCACACGCTGCGCGGGCTGCGCCAGCTTCCTGGCCGCATCGCGGTGAGCATCTCGGTGCCGGCCGGAGACACGGCGCTTGCCGCGCTGGCACAGCAGCTGGCGGCCGACGCGTTGGCCCCGCTAGGTGCGCGGCTCGAGTCGCTGTCGGTGGTGGATGGTGGCCAAAGCCGCACCGAATCCGTCTCGCGCGCACTTGCGCAGCTACCCGAATGCGATGTGGTGCTCGTCCACGATGCCGCCCGCGCACTCACCCCCGCATCCCTTATCGCCGAGGTCGCGGGCGCGGTGCGGGCGACCGGCACCGGAATCATCCCGGTGCTGCCGGTTTATGACACCGTGAAAGAAGTGTCCAGCGATGGCCGCGTGATCGGCACCCCCGACCGCTCAACGCTGCGGGCAGTGCAAACCCCGCAGGGGTTTCCGGCGGCGGCGCTGCGCGAGGCGTACCGACTGGCCGACAACCAATCGGCAACCGATGATGCCGGTACGTTCGCGCAGGCCGGCGGTGAGGTGCAGACCATCGCCGGGTCGCCGATGGCGTTCAAGGTGACCACACCGGCCGACCTCGCCCGCGCAGAACAGTTGCTCGCGCATCCCGAAACCGCCAGCGACCCGCTTGCTGCCCTGCGAGTGGGTATCGGCACCGACGCGCACGCCTTCGACACCGACTGCGAGTGCTGGCTTGCCGGGCTGCACTTTCCCAACGAACCAGGGCTTTCCGGTCACTCAGACGGGGATGCGGCGGCGCACGCCATCGTGGATGCGCTGCTGGGCGCTGCCGGGCTCGGCACTATCGGCTCGCGTTTCGGTACCGCCGATCCTCGATATGCGGGAGCCAGCGGTGAAGTCTTTTTGCGTGGCACGGTCGAGCTGCTCGCCGAAGCCGGATGGCGACCGCTCAATGCATCCGTACAGGTGGTGTGCCGTCGGCCACGATTCGGCGACCGGATCTTTGAAGCCGGGCGAGTGCTGAGCGAATATGTTGGCGCGCCGGTTTCGGTTTCGGCCACCACCAGCGACGGACTCGGGTTTACCGGACGCACCGAGGGCGTATTCGCTGTGGCCGTAGCCACCATCACGCGCGCATAGCGCGATTGCTCGCGCGGGTGCCGGGTGTGCCCAAGTAGAATCGGCTGCGTGATGCAACGCCTATATGACACCCGCCAGCAGCAGCTCGTTGACTTCACGCCCCTGAACGAGGGCGTTGTGACGATGTATGTCTGTGGGCCGACGGTTCAATCAGCCCCGCACGTCGGGCACCTGCGATCGGCGCTGGTGTACGACCAGATCCGGCGCTGGTTTGAACGCACCGGGCTGCGCGTGGTGCTCGTGCGTAATGTCACCGATATCGACGACAAGACCCTCGCGAACGCCACCGAACACGAACCCTGGTGGGCGCTCGCGTACCGGGTCGAGGGCGAGTTCAATGCGGCCTATCGCGCTTTGCGGGTGCTCGCGCCCACCTACGAGCCGCGGGCAACCGCATCCATTCCAGAAATGCAAGCAATTATTGCGCGGCTAATTGAGCGCGGTCACGCCTACCCGGCCGAGGACGGCTCGGGGGACGTGTACTTCGACACCGCCAACTGGGCGCACTACGGAGAGCTTACTCATCAGCAGGTGGGAGATATGGAAGCCGGTGACGGGCCTGTGCGGGCGAAGCGTTCACCGCAAGACTTCGCTCTGTGGAAGGGGCACAAGCCGAATGAACCCGAGTCGGCGGCCTGGGAATCTCCCTGGGGTAGGGGCCGGCCCGGCTGGCATATTGAGTGCTCGGCAATGTCGACGAAATATCTCGGTAACGAGTTTGACCTGCACGGTGGCGGTCGTGACCTGCGTTTCCCGCACCACGAAAATGAGCTCGCCCAATCGCGCGCCGCGGGCGACGGATTCGCCCGCCACTGGTTGCACAACGGGCTGGTTTCGCTCGGTGGCACCAAGATGTCGAAGTCGGTGGGCAATGTGGTTTCTGCCCGGCAGCTGCTTGATGAGCACCGCCCGATCATCGTGCGCTATCTGCTTGGATCGGCCCACTACCGTTCCACAATCGAGCTGTCCGAAGATGCGTATCGCGAAGCTGAGGCCGGGTTCGAGCGCATCGAAGGGTTTTTAAAACGTGCCGGGCGAGCGGGAGCAGACCTGAGCACCCATGCATCCCTTCGCACCAGCCATATTGTTGTGCCGGAAGCCTTCACGGCGGCGATGCTCGACGATTTCGCTGTGCCACAGGCCGTGGCAGCGATTCACGAGGCTGTTACCGCGGGCAACCAGGCACTCGACGCCGGCAACACCGACGAAGCTGCGCGGCTGGCGCTGCAGGTGCGGATCATGCTGGATGTGCTCGGCTGCGACCCGTATGCGGAAGAATGGGCGGATGCATCCGAAGACGGCGACACAACTTTCGCCGCTCTCGACACCCTGGTTCGGGCGCTGCTGGAACAGCGTGCGCAGGCCCGAGCCGATAAAGACTGGACCACCGCCGACCGGATCCGCGACTCGCTTGCGGCTGCCGGAATCAACGTGGAAGACACCCCCAACGGGGCACACTGGAGCGTGAACTGATGAGCAACACTGGCAAAAAAGGGAAGCCCCGCAAGGGGACCGGCGGTCACGGCCGCAAAGCGCTCGAGGGCCGCGGCCCAACTCCGCGGGCCGAAGACCGCCACTGGGCGAAAGACCGTCGGCGCCGCGCAGCAGCCGAGGCAAAAGAGCGAGCTAAAGCACGTCCACAGCGTCGTCGCCCCGCCATGCCCGATGGTGTTGAACTCGTGACCGGACGCAACGCAGCGGTCGAAGCGCTGCGCGCCCAGATCCCGGCAACCACGGTTTATGTTGCCCAGCACATCGAGGTCGATGACCGGATTCGCGAAATTGTGCAGCTGGCTGCCAAACGCAATATCCCAATGCTCGAAATCACCCGTCCCGAACTTGACCGGATGGTGCCGTTCGACACCATCCATCAGGGGGTGGCGATTAAGGTGCCCGCCTACGAGTACGCCGACCCTGTGGCCCTGCTACAGGATGCGATTTCGCGCGCCCAGGTGCCGCTGTTCGTTGCGCTCGACGGCGTTACCGACCCTCGCAACCTCGGCGCCATTGTCCGCTCGACGGCAGCGTTCGGTGGCCAGGCTGTGATCGTGCCGCAGCGCCGCTCGGCGGGGATGACCGCTGCGGCCTGGCGCACCTCGGCGGGTGCAGCAGCGCGGCTTCCGGTGGCGCTCGCGGGCAACCTCAACAACACCATCGCTGATTTCAAACGTGCAGGGGTGTTCGTGATTGGGCTCGACGGCGGGGGAGACGTGCAGCTGCCGGGGCTCGACCTGGCCACCTCGCCGCTGCTGATCGTTGTTGGTTCGGAGGGGAAGGGGCTTTCCAGGCTCACCGCCGAGCTGTGTGACGCGATCGTGTCGATTCCGATCGATTCGGCCACCGAATCGCTGAATGCGGGAATCGCCACCTCGGTTGCGCTCTACGAGGTGTCTCGACTGCGCGCCGCTGCCGAGTAGTAGCGAACAGTGTTTCGGCCGTCAGCGCCGGTTGGGGCGTCGGTGGCAGCACCATTGATTGCGCGCCGCTGCCGGGCAAATGAATGTAGCTAGACAGCGGGGGAGACTCGGTTACCGGTTTCGGTATCAAAAAGATGCACCCGCTCGGGATCTACGCCGATGCGCACGCTCGCACCGCGTTCGGGGTGATCGCGGCCCGTGCGACGTACCACCACCTCGGTGGGTGCTTCGCCGGAGCCACCCAGCTGCGCCTTGCCATACAGGTAGGCAACGGAGCCGAGCTCTTCAAGAATCTCAACAGTGAAGTCAATACCGGGCTCGTCGGCGGCGACAATTCGGAAATCTTCCGGTCGCACGCCGGCACGCACCGGACCGTCAGCGTGACCCGCCGGTAGCGGCACCGATGCATCCCCAAATTGGAGGGCACCGTTGCGAACCTCAGCGGTCCACACGCTCATCGCCGGCGATCCGATGAACCGACCGACGAACTCGTTGGCCGGGTGATCGTAGAGTTCTCGCGGCGTGCCAAGCTGCTGCAGTTGACCATCATTGAGCACCGCGATGCGGTGGCCCATGGTCATCGCCTCGGTCTGGTCGTGCGTGACATACACCGTGGTGGTGCCGAGTTCGCGCTGCAGCGAAGTGATCTGGGCGCGGGTCTGCACGCGCAGTTTCGCATCCAGGTTTGACAGCGGTTCATCCATCAAGAACACCTGCGGGCGGCGCACGATCGCGCGGCCCATCGCCACGCGCTGACGCTGACCACCCGAAAGATCTGAAGGCTGTCGGTCGAGGAGATCTTCAAGATCAAGCATCTTGGCAACCTCGCGCACACGCGCCTCAATCTCGGCCTTTGGAGTTTTTCGGGTGCGCAGCCCAAACCCCATATTGTTCGCCACTGTCATATGCGGGTACAGCGCATAGTTTTGGAACACCATCGCAATGTCGCGATTTTCGGGGGCAGTGTCGGTGACGTTCTGATCGCCGACAAAAATTTCGCCCTCATCCACCGGGTCGAGACCGGCGAGCATGCGCAGCGTCGTTGACTTACCGCATCCCGACGGGCCGACCAGCACGAGAAACTCGCCGTCGGCAATTTTTAGATCGAGTGCATCCACGGCATTCTTGCTTGCGCCGGGAAAGCGGCGGGTTACGCCTTTGAACGTCACTGCAGCCATAGGGATACATGCTAGCTGGCCCGGCCTGAGCGGCTGTCGTTGTTACGCGGGCGTGTAATACAGCGCGTGGTCGACGGCTGGTAACGCAAGCTGCGCAAGACGGGCTAATATTGACGAGATGCCCGCTTAGCTCAGTTGGTAGAGCAGCTGTCTTGTAAACAGCAGGTCGCAGGTTCGAGTCCTGTAGCGGGCTCCAAGGGGAAAGTCAGTGGCCCGCTACTGCGAGACCTCGCCATCGGGCACAAACCGCAGCGCCACCGAATTCATGCAGTAACGGTTGCCGGTAGGGGTGCCAAAACCGTCGGGGAACACATGCCCGAGGTGCCCGCCACATTCCGCGCAGCGAATTTCGACCCGCCGCATCCCCAGCGAATTGTCTTCGTGTTCGGTGACCGCCTCGGGTCGCAGCGGCTCCCAGAAACTGGGCCAACCGCACCCGGCGTCGAATTTCGTCTCTGCACGAAACAGCTCATTGCCGCATCCGCGGCACACATAGTGACCCGCATCCCAGTGCTCGTTGTATTCGCCGCTGAAGGGCGGCTCAGTGCCGGCTTCACGCAACACGTGGTAGGCGCTGGCGTCGAGGATTTCGCGCCACTGTTCGTCGGTGCGTTCGGATGCGTTCACGGCACTCGCTTTCGGCAGGGGAGAAAAATGGATGCTTCGCACGATACCGCGCGGCAATTGATTTGCGCCGGGCGGTGCGGAGTAAACTCAAAAAACATGCTCGCGGAAAGGAGGCGATGATGGAATTGACCGAGCTAGAACTACAGCTGCTCGCGTTCGAAGAATCGCATCCGCAACACACACGAGCGAAAGAAGACCTGCTTCGGAGAGAGTTCGGGTTGACATCAGCCCGCTACTACCAGACCTTGAGTACGCTGATTGACACGCCCGCTGCGTTGCGTGCCAACCCGCTGTTGGTGCGCCGCTTGCAGCAGCGGCGAGACGAAATGCGTGCGCGTCGTTTCGGCACCTCGGCACGGTTAGCCCAATAATCAGGCAGCCCAGTAAAGGATTCACGAGCTTGGCGAACTACCCCAAAGATCGATTCGATGAGTTTCCGAAGTCGGTGCAGCGTCGCGGTGCCCACCGCGCCCCGCGCACACGGCTTTCGAAACTTGGCTCGTGGCTGATTGCGCTGGCCTCGGTGTTGGTGCTGGTGGCGATTGGTGTTGGGGTCATGTGGGCGATCGACCGCCAGGTGCAGTTCACCGCCTCGCTCGGCAGCAATAAGGCGCAGCCCACGCAGTCAGCGTCGGCCACACCCACGCCGACGCCAACTCCGACCGAAACCACTCCCGAACCAGACAAGACGATGCCGATTACGGTGCTCAACGGTGAGGGCTCGGGCGGCCTGGCCACCGCGGGTAGCGATTTGCTGACCGCCGAAGGTTGGACCATTGCCGATGTGGGTGACGCCGATAGCTACGACAACCCGACCACCATGGTCTATGTCGCTTCAGAAGAAGAACTGCCCACCGCCGAGGCCGTTGTTGCGACGCTCGGGTTCGGGGCGGCTGCCGTGAACACCGACTATGCCGCGCCCGGCACCGTGGTGGTTGTGCTCGGGGATGATTCGCTCGGTCTGATCTCGGGCTAGTGCTCCCCGGGCAGCTCGATGCGACGCTGCCGAGCGCCCGATGAGATTTTCTTAACGTTCAACTGGTGCTTGCCGTACAGACACGAGCGGCACACCTGGATGGCATACGTTCGACCTGTTAGTGCCGCTTGTTGATTGTGCGGCGGCAAAAATAGACGACAGGATGGATGGCCCATGGCAACCGGAACAGTCAAGTGGTTCAACGCCGAGAAGGGCTTCGGATTCATCACCCCTGATGAAAAAAATGCGCCAGACGTGTTTGTGCACTACAGGTCGATCGAGATGGATGGCTTCCGCACCCTGGATGAGGGACAGCGGGTGGAGTTCAACATCGTTGACGGTCCGAAGGGTCAGCAGGCCGAGGATGTTCGAGTAGCCAGCTCGTAATTGCGGCGGCAGCGGCGCGGTGTCTGAAATCGGGTGGGCGTTTTTGCCTACCCGATTTTTTTGCGTTCCCAGTCGCAATGCGTTTGGTCATTACCGGCCCGGAAATATCAGTCTGGATGCGAGGCTGCGGCGCGCTGTTCGCCCTCGGCGCAAGCTCACGACTCGGCTTGCACTCACAGGTAGCGAGTGCAAATATGGACCTGGCACTCGGATCTTGTGAGTGCAAATTGCCAGGACCGAAAGCTTCCGTCCGGGAAAGGACCCAATAACTTATGTCGAAGATCATCACCTTTGATGAAGAGGCCCGTCGCGGTCTCGAGCGTGGCCTGAATGTACTCGCCGACACCGTTAAGGTGACCCTCGGCCCGCGCGGCCGCAACGTTGTGCTCGAGAAGAAGTGGGGCGCCCCCACCATTACCAACGACGGTGTTTCGATCGCAAAGGAAATTGAACTCGAAGACCCGTTCGAGAAGATCGGTGCCGAGCTCGTTAAGGAAGTTGCCAAGAAGACCGATGACGTCGCCGGTGACGGCACCACCACCGCTACCGTGCTCGCCCAGGCACTCGTGCGCGAGGGCCTTCGCAACGTCGCAGCCGGCGCCGACCCGGTGTCGGTGAAGCGCGGTATCGACAAGGCTGTTGCTGCTGTTACTGAGCACCTGCTGCAGACCGCCAAGGAAGTTGAGACCAAGGACCAGATCGCGGCAACCGCATCGATCTCGGCGGCCGACCCCGAAATCGGCAAGATCATTGCCGAAGCCATCGACACTGTTGGCAAGGAAGGCGTTGTCACCGTCGAAGAGTCGAACACCTTCGGCACTACCCTCGAGCTCACCGAGGGTATGCGCTTCGACAAGGGCTACCTCTCGCAGTACTTCGTGACTGACGCTGAGCGTCAGGAAGCTGTTTTCGAAGACCCCTACATCCTTATTGCCAACAGCAAGATCTCGAACGTCAAGGATCTCCTCCCGGTCGTTGACAAGGTGATGCAGGCCGGTAAGCAGCTGCTCATCATCGCCGAAGACGTTGATGGCGAGGCGCTCGCCACTCTCGTGGTGAACAAGATCCGCGGTATTTTCAAGTCGGTTGCGGTGAAGGCTCCCGGCTTCGGTGACCGCCGCAAGGCCATGCTGCAGGACATCGCTATCCTCACCGGTGGCCAGGTCATCTCGGAAGAGGTCGGCCTCAAGCTCGAGAACGCAACTCTCGACATGCTCGGCCAGGCTCGTAAGGTCGTGATCACCAAGGACGAGACCACCATCATCGAGGGCGCTGGCGCTCAGGAGCAGATCGAGGGTCGCGTTGCCCAGATCAAGGCCGAGCTCGAAAACAGCGACTCGGACTACGACCGCGAGAAGCTGCAGGAGCGTCTCGCCAAGCTCGCCGGCGGTGTTGCTGTCATCAAGGCCGGTGCCGCCACTGAGGTTGAGCTGAAGGAACGCAAGCACCGCATCGAGGACGCTGTGCGTAACGCTAAGGCAGCAGTGGAAGAGGGTATCGTCGCCGGTGGTGGCGTTGCGCTCGCTCAGTCGGGGACCGTCATCGACGCGCTCGAACTCGACGGTGACGAAGCAACCGGTGCCAGCATCGTGCGCGCCACCCTCGACGCACCGCTCAAGCAGATCTCGATTAACGCCGGTCTCGAAGCCGGTGTGGTTGCCGAAAAGGTTCGCAACCTCGAAACCGGTCACGGCCTCAACGCCGCAACCGGTGAGTACGTTGACATGATCGCAACCGGCATCCTCGACCCGGTGAAGGTGACCCGCTCGGCGCTGCAGAACGCGGCTTCGATCGCCGGTCTGTTCCTCACCACCGAGGCAGTCGTTGCCGACAAGCCGGTGCCGCCGAGCGCCGCTCCGGCCGCCGACCCGACCGCAGGCATGGACTTCTAAGCAAGTCTTTGCGGTAGCCGCCGCGGGCGGCAGATGGCTTGGTCCCATCTGCCGCCCGCGGCTTTTTGCGCGAATCAATCGTCTGAGCTCAGTAGCGGACCGCCCCCCCCCTAAACCGAGAACATCCGGGCAACGTTGGCCTCGGCGCTGCCGTACTGGTCGGCGGCCTGTCCGAGTGCCTGGTTGATGCTGGCGATCGCATCCTCAACCGTCAGCTGCGCGGTGCGCCATTCTTGAACGGCGTTTTGGAATGCGGCCGACCCCTGGCCGGTCCAGCTGCTTTCGAGCGCGGTGAGTGTTGCCGTCAACTGTGCCGCTGCTGAGCGCACCTGATCAATCTGCGAGTGGGTCGCGCCCACCGCGCCCGCAAGCTCATCACTGTCGACTCGATACTGTGCCATGAGTTTCCCTTTCTCTGCGTCCCCACACCCCCTCGTTGTGGGTGACACCGAAGAAGGTATCGGCGCCGCAACTTGCGCGGCGCCGACATGGATCATTCTGTGGATGCATCACTTTCCACAGGTGGTGCGGTCAACAGCGGGAAGTGCAGCCGGAAGGTCGCACCACCACCGGGTGTTTCAACCACATCCACCGTGCCGTCATGCGCCTGCATGATCGCCGACACGATTGCCAGGCCTAGCCCAGTGCCACCGGTCTGCCGGTCGCGAGACGTGTCGGCACGCCAGAACCGTTGGAAAATCTGTTTGCGGGTTTCGGCCGGAATACCCGGACCGTGATCAATAATCTCAACCGTCGCCTGTTTATCGGGCACATTCAGCACGATGCCGAGCTCGAGTGGCGATCCCGCGGGCGTGTAGCGCAGTGCGTTACCGATGATGTTTTGCACGGCCTGGCGCACTTTGTCGCTATTGGCGTAGATCATTGCCGGCACATCCGATTCACCCGGATATTCGGTTGTTTCGGGAGCCCGCTCGCCAGCCAGGTCGGTGCCAGCCTCGCGGGCGGCCTCGTCTGATTGCGTGCGGCGTTTGCGACCCAGACCGGGGATGCGGATGCGGCCGGCACCCTTGCGCTGCGGGCGCTCAGCAGCTTGGGCAGCAGCGGTCGCCGACTTCGGAGCCGGTTCATCGGGTGCCGCGGCACCGGTTTCAGGCGCGCCAAAAGCGCTCTGCTGGGCGTTGAAATCATCGCCCGCTACAAATACTCGAATTGGATGCACTCGCACCGTGCGGTCGGGAGCCTGCGCGTTAGTGTCAAGCGCCGCATCATCCACGATCGGTTCGAGATCGATGACGTCTTTTGGCATCTCGCGGTGCTCATCGAGGCGTGCCAGCTGCAGCAGGTCTTCAACAAGGCCCGCCATGCGCTTCGCCTCGCCCTCAATGCGGTCCATTGCCTGGCCGACTTTTTGGTCGTCGCTCAGCGCGCCCATCCGGTACAGCTCGGCGTAGCCGCGCACGGTCACCAGTGGCGTGCGCAATTCGTGGCTGGCATCCCCAACAAATCGGCGCATCTGCAAAATCGTGCGGTCGCGCTCATCGAAAGCTGAGTCGATGCGACCGAGCATGGTGTTCAGCGAGCGTGATAGTCGCCCAACCTCGGTGTTTGGGGTCAGCTCTGGCAGCCGCTGTTCGTAGTCACCGGCTGCGAATGCCATCGCGGTCGACTCGACCTGGCGTAGCGGTTGCAGGGTAATCGACACCAGCAGTCGAGTGAGTGCGGCCGCGAAGATGAGCACCGAGAGCCCAAACCCCGAGAAGATTGCGAGAAAACTCGCCATGGTGGCGTTCACGGCCGACATCGGGGTGGCAACCACCAGCACCCCCTGCACCTCGTCAGCGGCGTACTCGGGCTGGAACACGGTGACGGTACGCCAGGCCGAACCCAGAGAATCACGCACCTCGAAGATGGTGTAGGTGCGACCGTCAGGTTGGTGTTCGAGCGTCACCAGGCCCGAAACATCCGGGGCTGCTTCGCCGCGATTTGAGCTGCGGTTGTCAACCAGTAGGCGCCCGGTGTCGCTGTCGAGCAGCGCAACATAGTAGGGCTGTGGTGCGGTCTGGATATCGTCGTAGCCGAATTTACCGGTGGTGAGATCGGTACCGACGACCAGTGACGGGTCGGCTGCGATCGCCAGCAGCGAGCTGTCGACCTGGTTTACGAGCGTCGGTCGTAGCAGTAGCGTGGTGCCGATTCCGGCCACCACGAGTGACAGCATTAACAGCGCAACATTGACAAGTGTGAGCTGGTTCCGCATCGAAATGTGGTCCCAGCGGGGCAGCCGCTTGGCCACGGTGTTATACCTTGGTGCCCGGCACCTTGAGCATGTATCCGAAGCCGCGCTTGGTTTGGATCAGCGGCTCTTCGGTGTGCTTGTCGAGTTTGCGGCGCAGATACGAAATGTACGACTCGACGATACCCGCATCGCCGTTGAAGTCGTATTCCCACACGTGATCGAGGATCTGCGCTTTTGACAGCACCCGGTTGGGGTTGAGCATCAGGTAGCGCAGCAGTTTGAATTCGGTGGGCGACAGGTCGACCGGGTCGTCGTTGATGAACACTTCGTGCGTGTCCTGGTCCATCGTGAGGTCGCCCACGCGGATAACCGCCTCTTCTTCGGTCTGCATGGTGCGGCGCAAAATGGCTTTAATACGCGCCACGATTTCGTCGAGGCTGAAGGGTTTGGTGACGTAGTCATCGCCACCCGAGTTGAGACCCTCGATTTTGTCGTCGGTGTCATCCTTTGCCGTCAGGAAAAGAATCGGCGAGGTGTAACCGGATGCGCGCAGGCGCTTGGTGACAGCGAAACCTGACATGTCGGGAAGCATGACGTCGAGCACGATGAGGTCGGGTTCTTCATCGATTACCGCGGCAATTGCGCCCGAGCCATTGCCCACCGTGCGCACCATGAATCCTGCGAAACGCAGGCTCGTGCTCAAAAGTTCGCGAATGTTCGGTTCGTCGTCGACGACCAGAATCTTGGGTCCACCATCAGTCATGTGGATCATTATTCCGCGCGGTTGCTGAATGTGCCCTGTTGGATGCTTGCATGTTCATAGCAAATTGCTCGGTGCTAGCTTAAGGTCATGAGCCAGTATCTCCACGGTCATGCACCATCGGTGCTCGAATCACACGCAACTCGTACCGCTGCAAACTCGTGCGCATACCTGCTCCCTGAACTCGTTCCCGGCAAGCGGGTGCTTGATATCGGCTGCGGCCCGGGGTCAATTACGCTCGACTTTGGCGAACTCGTCGGCCCTCAAGGACTCGTGATCGGCGTTGAACCGCAGGATGCAGTGCTGGCCACCGCGCGTGCCGCTGCGCAAGCACGGAGCGATCACACCACCCGGTTCGAACGGGCTGATGTCTTCGCGCTGCCATATGACGATGCGAGCTTTGACATCGTTCATGCGCATCAGGTGCTGCAGCACCTCAGCAACCCGGTGGCAGCCCTGCGCGAGATGCGTCGAGTCACCGCTCCCGGCGGAGTGGTTGCCGCGCGTGATGCCGACTATCCGGCCATGAGCTGGTGGCCGCTGCTGCCGGAACTTGATCGCTGGCGTGAGCTGTATCTCGCCGCCGCTCGAGCCCAACATGCCTCTCCGGATGCTGGACGCCAACTCCGCGCCTGGGCGAATGCGGCCGAGCTGGGGAACGTGCAGATCACCAGCTCAACTTGGACGTACGCCACGACCGAACTCACCACTTGGTGGGGAAATAGCTGGCACGAGCGGGCGCTGCACTCGCAGTTCGCTGAAGAAACGCAGCGACTCGGACTCACCGATGCCGCCGAGCTGCAGAAAATTGCCCGGGCCTGGCGAAGCTGGGGTGAGCATCCGGACGCGGTCTTTGTCATGCCGCATGTCGAATTGCTGGCCCGCTGCTAGCTGGGGACAGGCCTGCGGACCGGCGAGTACGCTAGCTGCTCGGGTCGCCGAGGTCGTCAGCGTCGAGAATCGAGTATGAGTAGCCCTGTTCAGCGAGAAAGCGCTGGCGGTTCTGCGCGAAATCTTGGTCGACCGTGTCGCGGGAAACCAGCGTGTAGAACGACGCGCTGATGCCGCTGGATGACGGACGCAGCAGCCGGCCGAGGCGCTGAGCCTCTTCCTGCCGCGAACCATACGATCCGGAGATTTGGATGGCCACCGATGCATCCGGCAGATCGACCGAAAAATTTGCCACTTTCGACACCACGAGCACCGGCTCGGCACCCGACCGGAACGCGGCAAATAATTCTTCACGCTCGGCAACCGGAGCTTGCCCGGTGAGTGCGGGCACATCGAGCGCGGCGGCAATTTCATCGATCTGGTCGAGATATTGACCGATGATGAGGATGCGTTCGCCAGCGTGCTTTGTCACCAGCTGTTTCACCACATCCAGTTTTGCGGGCGCCGTCGCCGCGATGCGATACCGCTGGTCGTCGCCCGCGGAGGCATATTGCATCCGGTCTTCATAGGGCAGATCAATTCGCACCTCAAAGCACTCTGCCGGCGAAATAAAGCCCTGAGCTTCGATTTCTTTCCACGGCGCATCGAACCGCTTCGGGCCGATGAGTGAGAACACATCGCTTTCGCGGCCGTCTTCGCGCACCAGCGTGGCGGTGAGCCCGAGCCGACGGCGCGCCTGCAGATCGGCAGTGAGCTTGAACACCGGGGCGGGCAGTAGATGCACCTCGTCGTAAACGATCAGTCCCCAGTCGAGCGCATCCAAGAGCGAAAGGTGCGTGTACTCGCCCTTTCGACGCGAGGTGAGGATCTGATAGGTGGCGATGGTGACCGGTTTGATTTCTTTTGATTCGCCCGAATACTCACCAATTTCATCCTCGGTGAGCGAGGTGCGGCGCAATAGCTCGTCGCGCCACTGGCGTGCCGAGACGGTATTGGTCACCAGGATGAGCGTGGTGGTGTCGGCGGCGGCCATCGCTCCGGCACCGACGATAGTTTTGCCGGCACCGCAGGGGAGTACCACCACACCCGAACCGTGTTTGAAAAACTGGTCGACTGCCTGCTGCTGGTAATTGCGCAGCTGCCAGCCGTCTTCATTGAGGCTGATGTCGTGCGGGGTTCCGGGTGTGTATCCGGCGAGGTCTTCGGCAGGCCAACCGAGTTTGACGAGCTGCTGTTTGAGTGAACCGCGCGCCCAGTCGGCCACCCGGTATGAGTCGTCGCTCAGCTTGCCAGCGAGCATTGACGCAATTTGCTTGTTGCGAGAAACCTGCTCGAGTACGGCCGGATCGCTGCTGTGCATCACCAGCCCCTCATCGTCGCGTTCGATAACGAGCCGGCCATAGCGTGCCACCGTGTCGCGCAGATCGGTAACCAGGGCCTCGGGCAGTGGGAACTTGGCGTACAAGTTGAGGGTGTTCAGCATCTCGTCGGCGCTGTGACCGGCAGCGCGCGCGTTCCACAGCCCCAGCCGGGTGATGCGGTAGGTGTGGATATGTTCGGGGGCGCGTTCGAGTTCGGCAAACAACGCCAGATCATGACGGGCCTGGGCAGCATCGGGATGCGCGACCTCCAAGAGCACGGTGCGGTCGCTTTGCACAATTAGTGGGCCAGTCATGAGGGACGAGTCTAGTTCGTATCAGTGGCGGTGGTTACTCATCGCTGAGCTCGGTGATGGCTCGTAGCGGCAGCGTACGCTCCACATCAGCATCCACATCGAGCGCTCGCAGCCGCTGTGGCGTTACCGAAATCGGCATCAACAGCAGTGTGCGTGACTTGCCGCCGCCAAGATCGATAGTCACCTCGAGCGCTTGGCGGTCGCGTCGAGCCAGCTCGAGTCGGCGGCGCAGCCATGACTCCTGGTCATCGTTTTCGCGGCTGCGGGCGGCAAGCTCCGCGAGGGTTTCGGCGGTTGACTGGATGCTGGGGGGCACCTCGGCAACAAACGGTTCGGCGGTGAGCTGCCCGGCAGATTCGGCGGGGCTGCCATCCGGATTTTCGAGAATTGCCGGATAGCGGGATTCGCGCAGCGTGGTGAGTACCGCCGGGGGCGATACCGCGCTGGTGAGCCCAACGGAACCGGGCTGCAGGCGCAGCGGTCGCAGCGACGCATCCACCAGTAATTGATCGGCCAGCTCATCGGTGAGTGCGCGCACGATGGTGCCGCCGCCGTGGTCGCGCACCCGCACCTGTCCGTAACGTTCGGCGAGATCGCCAATGAGATAGGCCACAGGCTGTGGCACGCCGGTGAGTGAGATGTTTTTTAGCAGCGCCAAAATTTGGTTGGCCGTCATCCCGGCCTGTCGTGCTCGGGTGAGTGATTGCTCGGTGATCTGATATTCGCTGGCGATGGCACGATGCGTGAGATCAGCCACCTGACGCAGCTGCACCTCAACGTCTGGCTTGAGCGGCCCCGGTGCGATTACGGTGCGGTCGGGTTGCAGATAGACGCGATCCACCTCGGCAGGAAACTCGGACGCAAGGGTTTGCGCGGCGGCTGCGATGTCGTCATTGAGTAAAAGCGCCCCGGCACGGGTGAGTTGTGCCACGCCATCCAGGGGTGCTTCAAGATCAACTGCCGGATCGATGTGGATGATGCCGAGCGCTGCGGCTGACCGGGCCCGGGCTGCTAAATCGCCGGGAAGTTGAATTGCTGAGGTGGTCGACGTGGCGTCGACGTAATCGTCGAATGGCACGCACGGGTCGGGGATAGCGGCTACCAGGCAGAGTTCAGCCAGTGCGCTGCTGGTCAACCCCCGCATCCAGGCCGCTGCGAGCGTCTGCCAGCGGGTGATGACCGGCAGCTCGGCAAAATCGCGACCGGTAGCGGTGGGAAGCCAGATGTCGTCGAGGGGAGCGATGAGTCCGCCAATAAAGAGCCAGCGGTAGAGCGAGCCGACCACGGCCGGGTCGAGGTCAAGGTCGGCTGCGATGCGACGCACTTCGACTCCGCTCATGCGGATGCCACCACGGCCGCGACGAACCGTGCGCGGCGCCAGGTCGAGCTGTTCAATCGCGTCGGCAGCGGTTGTGGCGATGAGCCGGGCTGCCTCGGAGCCGCTGCGGGCATCGGCAGCGACAAACTCGGTGAAGTCGGGGACGTTCGGCAGCAGCTGCGCGAGCGGCTCGGCCACCGAATCAAGCAGCACAGGCGGATTCGTGTCGGGGCGCGTGAATTGATGGGCGGCAACCTTTTTGAGTGCCGCAGTGTCGCCTCTACGTATGCCCCTGAGCGTGGGCCAGTCGAGCCGGGTGAGGGATGCTCGGATCTGTTCGGGTGCGGCGAGGGCTTCCGAGAGGTCGAGCAGCGTATTAATGCCTCGGGGGCTGACTTTTCGTGCCTGAAAAACCCGCACATACCCGGCCTCATCAAGTTGCCGGAGGCCGGCAACAATGTGGAGTGAATCGGGCATTTTGGCGGGGATCATGCTTCGCGGTTGGCCCTCCGGTTGGCGATAGTGCGGAGAACAATGACCACGACAACCAGCACGAATGCAATCGGAATGCCGTAGTAGCCAACCGCGAGCAGCACATCCCAGTACCAGGCCGGCGGAGTTCCGAACTCAACGCCGAACATCGGGGCTGCAAACACCACGACCAGACACATAAACGCGACAGCCGCGAGCGTTACCGCGCTGATCGCGAGGGTCCTCTCGGTGAGAGACGCTTTTAGTGGAGATTGGGAATTGGCCACTACACCAGCCTAGTCGACCAGAACAGTGTCGGTGGCGGCGGCTAGACTTGAGCCGTAATGCGCGTCGAATGCTACGCGCGTAATTGCCAGTGGCTGATGCGTATGCGAGTCGATGCGGTGGCCAATCGGGCAAGTGCGAATTCAACACCCAGATCACCGCCGCGGGAAGCGGCGAAGGAGAAAATATGCCGACCGGACGCGTGAAATTTTATGACGAAGTCAAAGGCTTTGGTTTCATCCAAGACGATGACGGGCAGGAAGTGTATCTGCACGCAACAGCGCTGCCGCCACACGTGACCTCGCTGCGCAGCGGTACCCGCCTCGAATACGGGATTGCCGATGGCCGCCGCGGAGCGCAGGCGCTATCGGTGCGGTTGCTCGAAACGCCGCCGTCAGTAACCAAGATGCACCGCAAACCCGCCGATGACATGGCGATCATTGTTGAAGACCTCGTGAAACTGCTCGACCGCGTCGGCGGTCAGCTGCGTCACGGTCACTATCCAAACCACCAGCAGGGGCGCAAGATTGCCGCCATGCTGCGTCGAGTGGCGGATGAGCTTGATGCCTGATTCAGAACTGCAACCCGAAACTGACGCGGCCGAGAACAAGAGCCAGCACAAAAGCCAGCCGGCCGACGACCACTCGAACAGTGACTCGACGATCGACGTGAACGAATACCATCTCAATGAACTGCCCAACCCTGTCGGGTATCGGACCGTGGGCGAAAGCGAAGTGGCGCCGGTGCCGTTCAGCAGCCCGGGTGTGGGCAAGTTCATATCCGTCAGTGAACTGGATGTGGCCGGTCAGCTGCTCGAATCGGTGCAGCTTGCCGAAACGGCGCTGGCCGAAGTTACCGATGCTGAGCTAGTCGGTGAACTGATTGGCGCTGTGGACGAGGGCGAGGGCGTGTATTCGCTCTGTTTCGCCAGCCTCGGCGACGGCTACCACGATTGGCGCTGGAACGTCACGCTCTGCAAGGTGGTGGATGCAGCGAACGACACAGCGGCACCGTCCGTGCTCGAGTGTGAACTCGTGCCCGGCCCCGACTCTTTGGTGGCACCGAAGTGGATTCCCTGGGCAGAACGGCTGGCCGAGTTCAACGCCACACACGATTCGCACGGCAACACTATCGAAACGGCGAAGGATGAGAGCGAACCAGCTCCCACTCGCACTCGCACCTCGAGCCGCACCCGCACGCGGCGTCGGTTGCGTCGTGACCGCACCACGAACGGTGCTGCGACAGGCGAAGATAAATCTACAGCTGCCAGCGCTGAAGACGACGAACTCCCCGTTGCCGACGATATTCGCGAATTCGCCGAAGAGCGTGATCAGCAGCTCGATGGCATCAACTTTGAGTCGGATGACAACGAGTAGCGCCCATTAAATGACCCCGTGCAAAAACTCCGTTCTGGGGTTCATTGCACGGGGTCGCGTTGTCGGTGCTACAGCCGCTCGACCACATACTCGAGGCAGTCAATCAGCGCCCGCACATCATCCGGTTCAACGGCTGCGAAAGTGCCAATGCGAAGCTGGTTTCGGCCGAGCTTGCGGTAGGGATCGATATCGACCACCCCGTTCTCACGCAGTATCGAGCTCAGCTGTTTTCCATCCACACCGTCTGCTAGGTCAAGCGTGACAACAACCGGTGAGCGGTGGGCCGGGTCAGCAACAAAAGGCGTGACCCAGTCGGTGCGCTCCGCCCAGTCGTACAGCAGGTGCGACGATTCGCGGGTGCGCGCAGCAAGCGCCGAGAGCCCGCCGAACTCATTCATCCACCGAACCTGCGACTCAAGCAGTGAAATCGTCGCGATGGCCGGTGTGTTGTAGGTCTGTTCTTTGCGCGAGTTCGTGACCACCGTGTCGAGTCGCAGGAACTCGGGAATGTAGCGGTCGCTCGTGGCAATCTCTTCGATGCGATCAAGTGCTTTTGGCGAAACAATCGCCACCCACAGGCCACCGTCGGCGCCGAAATTTTTTTGCGGTGCAAAGTAGTAAACATCGCACTCGCGCAGATCAACTTCGACACCGCCGGCGCTGCTAGTGGCATCGATCATGGTCAACGCATCCTCGTCGGCCACGCGACGCACCGGCACAATCGCGCCGGTCGAAGTTTCGTTCTGCGGGGTTGCGTACAGGTCGATGTCCGCGGCTGCCTCTAAAAATGCAACCGAGCCCGGTGCCGCCTCGCGTACATCCGGCGCGCTCAGCCACGGAGCCGCAGCCGCTTTTGCGAATTTGCCCCCGAACTCCCCGAAGACGGCGGTCTGGGCGCGTTCGCGAATCAGGCCGAAAGCAGCCGCATCCCAGAATGCTGTCGAGCCACCGTTTGACAGCAGCACCTCGTAGCCGTCGGGTAGCTGGAACAGTCTGGCGAGCTGCTGGCGCAACTGAGCCACGAGTTGTTTCACCGGCGACTGGCGATGGGAGGTGCCCAGAACGTGACGTCCGCGGTCGAGCAACTCATCAAGCTGTTGCTGACGAATCAATGACGGACCCGAACCGAATCGGCCGTCGCGGGGGAGGAGGTGTGCGGGAATCTGCATGCATCCAGCCTAGGCTCATTACCGGTCTCTCGGCGCACGGCGGGTAGGCTACAGCGAGGAGCGCTGTCGTCACGGCCGCAGCGTAATATCACCATCGCAGCGGCGGGATGCTTGTAAAGGAGGTATGGGCGTGGCACAACTCGTGGACACAACAGAGATGTATCTGCGCACCATCCTTGACCTTGAAGAAGAGGGGATCGTGCCGCTGCGCGCCCGAATCTCTGAACGACTCGGACATTCCGGCCCGACAGTGTCGCAAACTATCGCGCGGATGGAGCGTGACGGGCTCGTGCGTGTGGCGAGTGACCGCCGGCTGGAGCTCACCGATGAGGGGCGAACGATTGCCGTGCGGGTGCTGCGCAAGCACCGCATTGCTGAGGGGCTCCTGGCCAATGTGATCGGGCTCGATATGTCGATGGTGCATGACGAGGCCTGCCGCTGGGAGCATGTGATGAGCGACGAGGCCGAGCGGCGTATTTATGAGCTGCTTGGTCGCCCGCAGGAGTCTCCCTATGGCACCCCAATTCCGGGGCTTGAAGAATTCGACGTGTCCGCTTCCGAGTCGTTTTTATCTGGCGTGGTTTCGCTCGATCAGACGCCCCTTGACGGAGAGACTGTGCTGCAAATTCGGCGGATTGGTGAGCCGGTGCAGGCAAGCAGCGCCGATCTCGAGGTGCTTGTTGAGGCGGGCATCCGGCCCGACTCTCAGGTAATTGCAAGGAAACTCGATAACGGATTGATCGAGGTTTCGGTTTCCGGTACTGACCGGGCAATTCAGGTGCCCATCGATACTGCCAAGCACATTTACGTAGCCAGCGGCGTTATCAATTCGTGAGATTTCCGTCATAAGGGCGTGACATTTCCGTGATCTTTCGTTAGTGTCTCTATCTGTCGACGAACACACCAAGTGTTCAACGCACGTCGAGGCGCCGCATCCCTGCCCCTCGACTGAGCCCAACCAGACAACTGGCGGGCGGGGACACTCATATGAGTGAGCGGCGGGAGGTCGAATTGGACAACGTCACTTCTATCACCGATGCACCGCTCACGCGCCGTCAGGCTCGCGAGATCGAACGTCGTACCGGCATTCGGCCGATCGCTGGCCAGTCGGTAAAGCCGGTTAAGGCTGAGGGAGAGGCATTCCGCCACGACACCGGTGAAATCAAGCGCAACGATGTCGCTGCACTGGTTTCGGTTCTGCCCACCGAACTCATCGCCGCCGTGAGCGACGAACCGGCCCCCAAGGCTGAGGTTGCAGCGGCCGCTGACAGCGAGCGTTCGCTGACCGTGCGCGCAACCGTTCCCGCTGTGCTCGTAGCTCAGCGTCGTCGCCGTACCATCGGTGGTTTCGCGGCTGCAGCCTCGGTGGCTGCCGCTGCAACGGTCGGCATGGGGTCGCTGGGTGCGACCGCTGACGGACACGACATTGCCGATAAGCACCTCGCCAGCCTGGCCGCAGTCGTTAACGGTGGCGGATCGCAGCTGCCCGAGCAGGTAGTGAAGGCTGACGCCGTAACCGCGGCTGCTGCCGCTCCGGTCAAGATCACCGCCGAGAATACCTCGGTTACGGCGATCAGTGCCGACGCGCTCGCATCGAACGCCGAAGCGGCCGAGGCGGTCGTCACGGTGCCGGTCGAGTCAGCGGACGTCGACACGGCTGCTTATGAAGAGACTTCAGCAGACGCAGCTGCAGCACCCGCGCCGCAGCAGCGAACCGTTCC
Source organism: Gulosibacter sp. GYB002 (assembly GCF_036577665.1). Classification (NCBI taxonomy): domain Bacteria; kingdom Bacillati; phylum Actinomycetota; class Actinomycetes; order Micrococcales; family Microbacteriaceae; genus Gulosibacter; species Gulosibacter sp. GYB002. The sequence continues at coordinate 45,136 of NZ_JARBDD010000009.1, forward strand.
GGCCGGTAGCCACAGTGCCGCGCTTGCTGCCGCCGCCTACAACCAGGTCGGCATCACGCAGGACTGCACCGACGCGGTGCAGAACGCTCTCGCCGAGATCGGGCTCACCACCCGCCGCGACCAGGGCGGCTACGACATGGGTGTCGAATCGTTCACCCAGTTCGGTTCGCCGGTGTCGCCCGACCAGGCACAGCCCGGTGACATCATGATCTCGTACGGCTACCACGTTGCCATCTACCTTGGTGACAACACCGCGCTGCACGGTGGTTGGAACGGTGACGCAGACGACACCGTCGTCACTTCGCAGATGGGATCGCCATACGAGTTCGACCTGATCATCCGGCTTCACTAGCCACTTTGAGGCGTGAATTCACGCCCTCGGCGCCCAGCCCTCAAGCAACAGCGAGATGAACGTTGCGTGACGGCTGGGCGTTTTGCTTCCGCTAATCACCGCGCGACGCCAATCGCGCGGTAATATCACCAAAGATTGATTCCGCAACATCCGAGGAGTTCCCGTGTATCCGCAATGCTGCATCCCCGCCAGGGATGCTTCGCGGTGCCCGAGTGGACGCTGCTCGGGGTTTGAACGCCATCGGATATTTTCAATATCGGACGCTACTCACCCGCATCGGCACGAAAGTGTCTGCGTCGCGAGTGCACGGCATCGCCAAATCGGCGGTGCCGTTTTGCGTTTCCGCAGCAATCACACCTCTACCGCAGTCCGCTACGAAACCACGTGGCTGAACGGAAGGAACCGCCCGAATGCGAACGCTCGTTCTTAACGCCGGATATGAACCGCTGTCGGTGGTATCTGACCGCCGTGCCCTCATCCTGGTGCTGGGCGGGAAAGCCTCGGTGCTGGAAGCCGATTGTGAGAATCCCCTGTGCTCGGTAAATGCCGAGTTCGCGCGACCTCGGGTGATTCTGCTGCGCCGCTATGTGAAGATGCCGATGGTGCGGCGCACACCCGTCTCGCGCCGCGGAGTGCTGCGCCGTGACGACCACCGCTGCGCCTACTGCGGCAAATTCGCGAACACTGTCGATCACGTTATGCCGCGTTCGCGAGGTGGCCGTGACAGCTGGGAAAACCTGGTGGCCTGCTGCCTCGAGTGCAACAACATTAAGGGCGACCGCACACCCGCAGAAGTTGGTTGGAAGCTGCGCTGGGAACCGAGCGCTCCGGCAGCGCGCCGCTGGCATATCCGTGATGTGGATGAGGCCGCTGCTGAGTGGGCGGAATATCTGTCGGCAGCCTGATTTGCTGCGAGGCGTCGCCGCTGGGCGATTCGATGGATGCAGCCAGCGGCACCTCGGGTGCACTGCAGCCGCTCGGGTACACCGCTACCGCTCGGGTACACCGCTATAGCGGTGGCTTTCAGGGTTTACGGTGTACCCGAGCGGTGAGTCTGGTCGCGGTGGCGGGCATTCGGTGGTAGCTCGCCGGCGGCATCCCGTGTTCGCACCCGCTCAACGAACGAAGCGTCCTCGCATGCGGCGAGTAGATCTGCCAGGCGCTGCTGGACCTCGGCCGTGAACGCCTGCTTGAGGGTGCGGGCAGCAGCCTCAGCAAAAAGTGGTGCGTTGTGTCGCCAGGTGAGCTTGAGCGTGACCCGCGTGCCAGCTTCTGCCGTGCTGAAATGCCAGCCCTCACCGTATTCAGCGAGCCAGAACGGGCCCTTCAGCAGTCGGGTGCTCGACTGTTGCGGTGGGAACCACGAGTCGTACTCGACGATGACGCGGCGGCGATTATCGACGCGCTCAAACACCTGCGCGCCGCGCTGCACCCGTCGATGATCACGGATGAGCATGCGGCGCTCCACCTGCGTATCCCACGCGGTGCGATCATCACCCAGTGTGTGTGCCAGTGCAAATGCGGTTTCGATGTCGACGGGGACGATGACGCTTGCTTCGGTCTGTTGAGCCATGCATCCAGTATGCCTGCCCAGCCTCGGTGACTGGGATGCCGGATGCAAACACAGCGGTGCCCCCGACAGGAATCGAACCTGCGCGCACCCTTTAGGAGAGGGATGCTCTATCCACTGAGCTACGGGGGCAGTCTGAGCTATCGTACCGTGCCAAACCAGCTGAGAATTCCTAGCAGATACGTGAAACTCCCGACAGGCTGACCATGGGCGCGGTGGATCTGCAATATGTTGGGCTACGTGTGGGGTCTATTCCGTAAGCGACAGTCGACTGAACACGCGCAGCGTGAGGCAGTCGATGAGTCGCGTGCCCAGCCCACTGAAGAGCTGGACCTTGATCGCGATAGCGCAGACCGCGACCTGGTTGACGGTGTTGAAATCGGCGAGCATCCGGGGGAGTGGGTTGACCGCGCAATTGCCGCTCGCGCCACCCGCGAGGATGACTCGGCATTCGCGCCTCCGACAGACAGCGACGAAGCTGGCACGGCGAGCGACGACGAAATCGCCGCTGACGAAGCGACCGAAGGCGATGAAACTGCGCCAGACCAGACGCTAGCTGACGAGGATGCCGCTCAGCCGAATCAGGAAGCGGCGAATCAGGTAGCCGCGAATCAGCACACAGCCCGGGTAGAGGTGCCCGAGCATCCCGATGATCCTGTGGCGCTCAGCTCCGCCGAGTTTGAAGAGGTGAAAGAACGCTGGCTTGCCGAACTTGCGAAAACCGGCGGCATCAGCACGCTCACGCGTTTTCGTAGCGAGCGAGGCACCTATATCGATTTGACCACCGCCCACCCATCGGGCGTGGCAACCCTGCTTGCCGGCCGCCCGGTCATGCTCACCAGCCTGTTGCGAGAGCCGCTCGCCTTCCGTAACGCACTGGATGCGGCCGATCATGTTGCTCGCAAGGGTGCCGAACTCGAGTCGGCCCGCGGGCTGAGCTGTGTACAGCTCTCCATCGGTCTGGCGTCATGGACCAGCGAAACCGGTCAGATGCGCAGTCCCGTGCTGCTGCGCGCCGCGACACTGCAACGATTGGGTCGTGACTACGAGTTGCGACTGCGCGGCCGCACCCATCCAAATGTGGCACTGCTGCGTGCGCTCTACGACGATGGCGTGACGCTGCGCGCATCCGAACTCAATGATGCCGTCGGTGATAGCGGCAGTCTGCTTCCCGAAGCGGTATTTGAGCTGGTTCGTGAGCGTGGTGCACCCCTGCCCGATTTTTATGTGGATGCGCGCGCGTTCCTGTCGACCTTCGGGGATGTTGCCGAACAGTTGGTTGCCGACGCCACCGAACTTGACCACCCGATGCTCGAAGCACTCGCCGGTGACGAACAGGCGCAGATACGACTGGGTGGCGACCTGCGCGTCGAAACGAGCGTCGACCCCGATTTGCGCGACCCCGCCGCCGACCGGCTGCTGCTCGACGCCGATACCGAGCAGGAGCGCGTGGTTGATGCCATCCTGGGCGGCTCAAACCTCGTGGTTGAAACGCTTCCCGGCACCGGCCTCACCCAAACCGTGGTGAACGCCGTGGGACAGCTCGTTGACCGCGATCGGCAGGTGCTGATCGTCACCCCGCGCGCCGCATCAGTGCGCGAAATCCGCGCCCGCTTGCGCCGCGCCGGGCTGCCGGGGCTGGCCGTAACGCCACGCACCCTGCGCCGCGATACCGTGGCAGCCATCTCGCGTGACGAGCGCGCCGAGCGGCCCAACACGAGCGATCTTGATGATGCCCTGGTGCGCTTGCGCCACGTGCTCACCGACTATCGCGCCGCCCTCAACGAGCCCTCGCCCGATTTTGGGGTGGCGCCCTTCGACGTGCTCGAACGGCTCAGTAGCCTCGAACTGCTTGACACCCCACCCTCAACCACGGCCCGGCTGCGCCGCGACGTGCTGGTTGATTTACGCGAGCCCGAGCGCCGCGCACAAATCGCCGAGCTGCTGCGCGAACTCAGTCAGCTCGGGGCGTTCAGGTTCGGCCCCGACGACTCACCCTGGTATGGCGTGGTGTTTTCGACCACCGAAGAAGTCGGTGAAATGCACCAAACCGCCCGCGAACTCGCAGACGGCAGGGTCACCGAGCTGCTCAATGCCGGTCGCGGCATCGTCGGACAAACCAATCTGGCCCCACCCCAGTCACTGGCAGAGCTCGGCCTCTACCTGCGCCTGCTGGCAGATATTCGCGAAACCCTCGACCGGTTCAGCGCCGAAGTGTTCGACGCCAATCTGCCCGACCTCATCGAAGCAACGGGCGCGCGCCGTGACGGTAATTCGATGCCGGCATCCCGCCGCCGCGAACTGCGGGTCGCCGCCCGTGAGCTCGTGCGGCCCGGCGTAACCGTGAACGATTTGCACGAGGCACTGAAGTTCGTGCATCGGCAGCGCATCCTGTGGCACCGCCACGTGGTAGACGGCGCCCTGCCGAACGTGCCCGTGGGAATCGAACCGGTGCGCGAACAGTACCGCACGATTGCCAAACAGCTGCGCCCGCTTGATGATCTGCTGGGCGATTCGGGCATCCCGCTACTGGCGGAGTGCCCCATCGACGAACTGCAGCCGCGGCTTGAAGCACTCGCGGCGGGTTCTGAGGTGCTCGACAATGCTGTTGAGCGGCTACAACTCACCGAGCGGCTGCGGATGCAGGGGCTCGGCGAGTTGCTCGACGACCTACTCGAACGCCGCGTGGGCGAAGAGCTGGTCGAACACGAGCTCGAGCAATCGTGGTGGCAATCGGTGCTCGAATTCCAGCTGCAAGAACACAAGGCGCTGTTGAATGCCAACACTCGAGTGCTTACCCGCCTCGAGAACGACTTCCGCGTGGTGGATGAGGCACACACCGCATCCAGCGCGCAGCAGCTTGCTTGGCAGCTCTCGCAGGCCTGGAAGGTGGGGCTGGTCGACTACGCCGACGAAGCAGACGCGCTGCGCGAGCTGCTGCGCCGCCCGGGTGTTAATTCGCAGGCGTTGGTAGAGCAATCACCGCGACTGTCGCGGTCGATCGCTCAGGTGTGGATCGCGAACCCGTACGAGGTGCCGCGTATCGACGATCGCATCCGATTCGACACCCTGCTGCTTGTGGATGCGGGGGATATGTCGACTGCCGAAACTGTCGGTGCGATCCGTCGTAGTTCGCAGGTGGTGGCTTTTGGCGACCCGGTAACGCAGGTGCCGGCACCGTTCTCGATTGCGGTGCAGACCCCGCATCAGCAGCGGCAGGCAGCGGATGTTTCGGCTGAGGTTGTGGCCGAACGCGCGAATGATTCAATCTTCGCTCGGCTGGCGGCGTTCGTACCAAAGATGGCGCTCACCCGCTCGTATCGCACCGGCGGCGAAGACCTCGTCGACCTGGTGAACGCGCGATTCTATGGCGGCAGGCTTGACACGATGCCGTGGGCTGGGGCCTTCTTGGGCCACTCATCGCTGACCTATTCGTATGTGGAGGGCGGCACCGGGCTTCCCGACGATGAATCGGGAGCGGTTGAAGCAACCGATGCCGAGGTGACGCGCGTGGTTGAACTCGTGCTCGACCACGCCATCCACCGCCCGCGCGAGTCGCTCATGGTGGTCACGGCATCGGCCGTGCACGCGCAGCGAGTTGAGCAGGCCGTGTGGTCGTCGCTCACGCACCGACAGCAGGTCGTTGATTTTTTCACGGGCCCACGCAACGAACCCTTTTTGGTGACCACGATCGAAGGTGCTGCGGCCCTGGCGCGTGACCGGGTGATTTTTTCGCTCGGCTACGGCAAGACCCCGCACGGTCGAGTGCTTTCAGAATTTGGCGTGCTTGCGGGCGCCGACGGCGAACGCTCGTTGGCGGTGGCGATGACCCGCGCCCGCCGTTCGCTGGTGATCGTCACCTGCGTGCGTCCGGCCGAGTTTGATCTGGCCCGGATGAATGCGGGCACGATCGGCCTGGCAGAGATTCTCACCGAGCTGGAGGAACGCACCGAGCGGCCCGGTCAGGGGCGGCAGGTGAGCCCCGAGGACGCTCCAATGCTGGTCGATCTGGGGCGTCGCCTGGCAAGTTTTGGGATGCGCGTGGAGTTCGACTATCGCGGTCGCATCCCGCTGGCGGCCAGCTATGGCAGTCGCGCGATCGCGATTGATCTGGATGTGCGGGGCCCGGCGGCCTCGCAAACCCTGCGCGAACAGCTGCGGCTGCGTCCCGAGTTGCTCAAACGCCTCGGCTGGTACTACCTGCGGGTGCACGCATTTGAACTGTTTGCGAACCCGGCGGATGTGGCCGAACGCATCGCAGTGGCACTAGAAGTGCCGATGCCGGATGCCGGCGCAGCGCCGCGCGGTGAACTCGAACAGGGCGGAGTGGCTGGCGAACTCGAACCGGTCGAAAACGATACCGAGTCGGCCGCGCTGACGGATCTCGACCGCTAATTAGCCAGGCTGAGCAGCGAATTGGCCAGGCTGAGCAGCATCCGGTTTCGCCCGATCGCTGCAGCGTACAGTGGGTGCCAATAGCGTTCGAGTAGAGAGGCGTCACCGGTATGGCCAAACCGCAGCGACGGGTGCGCACCCAACCAGTTCCCGGTGCCGACCCCACACCGCAGCGTTTTGAGCGTGAGGGGTTCACCCGCATACAGGGCGAACCGGCCGGCGAAGACCGACTCGACAGCTGGGGCGATTTCGACGCCGACCGCTCACTCGAGGTGCGCGACGATTACACCAGCGACTCGAACGATGCCCGCCTGCTGGCCGATCTACCACCACACAATGTCGAGCATTAATCCGCGCCCCGATAATTCGGCTGAGTCGCACGAGGCGCAGCGCGCCCAACTGGAATCACTCGAAACCGGGCAGATTCCAATCATTTTTGACGCGAAACCGGCAGTGCGCATCCCCGCCGAAATTTGGGTGCTGCTGTCGGCGACGTTTTTTGTGGCCATCGGCTTCGGGCTGATTGTGCCCGTGCTGCCGCAGTACACCAAAACCTTTGGTGTTGATGAACTGCTCGTCGGTGTGGTGGTCAGTGCCTTCGCTTTTATGCGCCTAATCACCTCGCCCATCGCGGGACGTCTGACTGACCGGTTCGGCGAACGCACAATGTATTCGCTCGGCATGGTGATCGTTGCGGCGTCGAGTTTTGCCACCGCGATGGCAGGTTCTTACACGCAGCTGCTGATATTCCGTGGCTTGGGTGGTGTGGGGTCGGTGATGTTCACACTGGCTGCCGCGTCGATGGTGGTGAAATACTCGCCACCCCAGCTGCGGGGCCGCGTGTCTTCGATGTGGGCCGGGATGTTTCTCATCGGCGGTATCTCTGGCCCGTTCATCGGCGGGCTACTTGCCGAGCTCGGAATCACCGTGCCCTTTGTGGCCTACGGGTGTGCGCTACTGGTGGCGAGCGCGATCGTCGCCTTCGCGCTGCGTGGGCCACATGAGCGCGGCGCCAAAGACAAGGCAGCGCCGCCCATGAAATTTCGCGAGGCGCTGCAATTGCCGGCCTACCGGGCCACGCTCATATTCGGACTCGCTAACGGTTGGGCCGTGATGGGGATGCGCGTGGCGGTCGTGCCGCTGTTCGTGGCTTCGCTCGTGCCCGATGAGCCGTGGGTTGCGGGAACCGTCGTTGCCGTTGGGGCGATGGGCAATGTGCTCGCCCTGCAGTGGGCCGGTCGGGCGAGTGACCGGCTGGGCCGACGCCCGCTCATCATCGCAGGTCTCGCGGTGGCTGCGGCCGGGTTTGTGATGTACGCGCTCACCAGCGAACTGTGGTTTGTGTTTGTGGCGAGCGTGGTGGCCGGATTTGGTTCGGGGCTCGCCGCACCCGCCGAACAGGCGGCGCTGGGCGACATTATTGGTCGGGAACGCTCGGGCGGCCGGGTGCTGGCGGCTTTTCAAATGTCACAGGATGCGGGGCAGATTCTTGGCCCTATCGTTGCCGGCTGGGTGGTGACGATGTTCGGGTTCTCGTGGTCATTTGCCATGGGAGCGGCGATTTTGCTGATGGCGCTACTTGCCTGGGTGCCGGCACCGGATACCTTGAAGCGACACTGAACTCGCTCGATATATCTCGAATCAGTGTCGTTGCGCATCCGATTTTGATTGCATCCGATTTTGATTGCATCCGGTTTTGGGTGCATCCGGATAAAAATAGCTGGTCGCCACACGAATGTGGCGACCAGCTAAGAACTATTGGATGCTGCTACTACTGCTGCTGCTTGTTTGCGGCGAGCAGGTCGCGGATCTCGGTGAGCAGCTCGGCCTCGGTGGGTGCTGCCACCTCGGGCTCGGGCTTGTGACCGTGGCGCATGATGTAGGCGCGCTCGTTGAGTTTGTTGAACGGCAGCACGATCAAGAAGTAGACGACTGCGGCGATGATCAGGAAGTTGATGATGGCGGCGATAACCGCACCCACACCGAACTTCACGGGGCCGACCTGCAGCACCGCATCGGCGATGTTGTCGGCATTGAATACGGCGGCGATCAGCGGGTCAAAGATGCCAGCAACCAGCGCATCAACGATGGCGGTGAAAGCCGCACCGATGATAACCGCGGTGGCAAGTTCGATGACATTGCCACGCATAATGAATTCTTTAAAGCCCTTCACTGGGGTCCTTTGCATTCGATAGACAGTGAACGCCAGTCATTCTATGCGGATCTGGCGTCATTAGTAGGTGGTCTGGGCAGCTATTCGGTGAATTCGATGCACCGAGTTGGTGTCACCACGCCATCGACACGGACATCGTGCGGGGCCAGCGGCACCGAGTCGACCAGTTCATCGTCGTGGATGAGCGCGAAAACCGGGGGGCACTGCGTGCACGAATCGAGCATCCGGTCGTAGTAGCCACCGCCCCAGCCGAGTCGGCCACCCCAGCGATCAACTCGAGCGGCGGGGCAGATCACGAGATCGACGCTGTCGAATTCAATCGGTGCGACGGGAACTCCGACCGGTTCGGGAACCCGCAACTGTTCATTTTGCCGGTATTCGCCGGTGTCAACCACCCAGTCGAGCAGCCCATCCTCGCGCGAAATCGGCAGGAGCACCGTGATGCCGGCGGTGCGTGTCCAGCGCAGAAACGGATCAAGCTGCGGCTCAAGCGGGGTCGACAAAAACGCTGCCACCCGCATTGCGTTTCGACTGGTTACCAGCTCTTGCAGTCGGGTGGTGATTGCATCGCCGAGCTCGTTGCGTTCGGCCTCAGAGCGGGCCATTCGCCGTTCGCGTGTTTCGATGCGCAGGGCGCGTTTTGCCTGCACTATTGGGTCATCAGCCGGAGGGGTGTCGAGAACCGATCCGGGAACCATCGGATCGGGAGTTTCGGGCGCATCGAAGCTGCTCATACCTCCAGAGTAGGCGTGGGTTCATGTCGAAAGCTGCAATGAGTGGGTAACATGCTCGCCATGGCTCGACGCGTAACCAAAGCAGTGATTCCCGCAGCAGGTCTCGGTACCCGGTTTTTGCCAGCAACCAAGGCCATCCCGAAAGAAATGTTGCCGGTGGTCGACCGGCCTGCCATTCAATATGTGGTTGAAGAGGCCGCCGGAGCCGGGCTGACCGACCTGCTCATGGTTACCGGGCGCAACAAAACACCGCTTGAAAACCACTTTGACCGGGTTGCAGAACTCGAAGAGACTCTCGCGCAGCGCGGTGACGAAGAAAAACTCGCGGCGGTTCGTGCCCCGCAAGAGCTCGCCGATATGCACTATTTGCGGCAGGGCAACCCGCTCGGTCTCGGTCACGCGGTGCTGAGAGCCCACCAGCATGTTGGCAATGACAGCTTCGGGGTGCTGCTCGGTGACGACATCATCGTCGGCGGCGATGAACTGATGCGCGAAATGATCCGGGTGCATGAGGCCACCGGCGCCAGCGTGATTGCGGTGCAAGAAGTGCCGATTGAGGATGTACGATCGTACGGTGTCGTCAGCCCGCTGCTGGCAGACGGCGAGCCCGAGCGCGTGGATGGTTTCCGCTGGCCCTGCGTGCGGTTGGCTGAGCTTGTCGAAAAACCCGAACCCGAACAGGCACCGTCGAATCTCGCCGTGCTTGGCCGCTATGTGTTGCGCCCCGAAGTGTTCGATGTGCTCGAGCAAACTGCACCCGGCCGCGGCGGCGAAATTCAGCTCACCGACGCGCTGCAGGTTCTCGCCAAGAATCCCGACATGGGTGGCGGTGTGATTGCGCTGGTGTTCGACGGGCGCCGCTATGACACCGGCAACAAACTCGACTATGTGAAAGCCAACCTCGAACTTGCCTCGCAGCACCCGACGATTGGTGCCGAGTTGCGAGCCTGGCTGCGCGAAAACGTCGACCAGATCGCCGGCCCGCCAGAGGCATGATCCAGATGCTGCCCGGCTCATTCGTGCCGGTGCTCAACGACGGCGAGCTGCGGCTGCGGTGTGTGCGGATGCGGGACGCGCGCGAGCTCGAAGCGGTGCTGCTTCGTGACCGCGAGTGGCTGCAACCCTGGGAAGCAACGCTGCCGGGGGATGAGGGGCGCTGGGACGTTCGTGCGGGCATCCGGAGCCTGCTTGATCTTGCCGGGCAGGGCCTGGCGCTGCCCTTTGTGATGTCGATTGACCAGACCATCGTTGGGCAGCTGACCGTGTCGAATATTCAGTACGGGGCCGTGCTGTCGGCGTCAATCGGCTACTGGGTGAATAAAGATCTCGCCGGTCGCGGGCTCACGCCGAGGGCGGTGGCGATGGCGACCGACTATTGCTTTCAACAGATGAAGCTGCACCGAATCGAGATTTGTATTCGGCCCGAAAATGCCGCATCACTGCGCGTGGTGCAAAAACTCGGGTTTCGATATGAGGGGTATCGCCGCGGCTATATCCATATCGATGGCGACTGGCGCGACCATTATTGTTTCGCACTGCTGGCAGGGGAGGTGCCCGAGGGCATCCTCAATCGCTGGCGCGCCGGCCGGGTGGATGAATCGGTGGCGCGCGTGACCTGGCCGACTTAAACAGAATTTTGCAGTTTTGTGACGCATTTGGGTGAGTAATTAGGACACACCCATATCAATTCGTCACATTGGTCACAGCCGTACCTAGCTTTATTGCATGGAAATGTTGACGGGGATCAGTGGTGTGGCAATTGTGTTGCTCGCACTGCTTGTCGTCGTCGTATTTGTTCCCGGCTGGGTGCGCGACCACAACGCGCGCCAATCACAGCGCTACGCGATCCAGCTGCAGCAGACCATGCGGGCGCTCGCCGAAACCTGCGAGCGGCCCGAACTTGTGGATATCGAAGCCAGCGCCCGGAATTTGCGTGCGCAGCGGCGTGAATTGCGACGCGCAACCCAGGCCGAAACTAAACTCGAGCGTGAGCGTGCCCGGTTCGAAGCGCAGCGGCGTGAGCAAGAGGTAGAACTGCAGCGCGAGCGCCAACGCCTCGAAACCGAACAGATTGAGCAGGAGCTGCGCGAGCAACGCATCCGTGAACAGGCGTGGCGCACCGCGGCGAAACTGCGCGAAGCAGAACTTGAAACCGAGCGTGAGCGAGCGGAGGCAGCAATAGTGGATGCACAGGCACGGCAGCAGGCAAGTGCGCGCGCGCGAGCCGCAGCCGAAGCAGAACTCCAACGCGAAGCGGCCCTGCAGGCCGACCGCGCCACCGCACAGGATCGCTGGGCCAACGGTGCCTCGGGAGCGCAGCGCGCAGACGCTCGCCGCCGTACCGGTGAAATTCCCACTGGCGATGCGCGTGGCGAGGCGGCGGCCCGTCGACGTCGCGGCCGGCTCGCCTCCAGCGGCGTGGGCTTTGCCGGGCTGCTCCTGGTGATTGCCGGATGGCTGCTGCTCGGCGGTGTCGCCCGGGCCGTGCTAGTGGTGCTTGGGTTGGTGCTGCTCGGGGGAGCAGCGTGGATGTTGCAGCGCATCCACCGTGTGGCGCAGGCCGCGCAGCGAGAGGCCAATGTGCCCGCTCCGGTTGCTGAACCTGCTGCCGAACCGCAGGAAGCCGTCGCTGTCGCAAACGATGAACCGATCGTTCACGATATTGAACCCATCGTGTCGACCCCGGCGCCGGCGAAGGGTACCGAGTGGACACCGGTGAAACTGCCAAAGCCGCTGTACCTTGAGCGGGCAACGGCCGACGAGCTTGACCCGACCGACCCGGACGGGCCCGGCGGGCAGCGCGACGAGCAGTTCGACCGCGACCTGGCCGCGTTGCTGCATGAGGAAGCCGCAAAGTCGACGGCGGCGCTGCGCGAAGCACACCAGCAGGTTGAGAGCAATCGCTTTGCCACGCAGCTGCGGCCGATGCGAGCGATCACGGTCGATGGTCAACTGAGCGAGCGGCTCGACCAGCTCGAAGAGCTCGCGGCCGAGCCCGGTGATTGCAGCGATTTGGATGCGGTGCTGCGCCGGCGTCGCGCCGGGTAGCGAGCGCTGTTGCGGGCGCGCTGCTCCCTGGGCGCATTTGCTGGGCGCTGGTTATTGGGAAAAAGTGCGCGACGTGCTCTAAAATTGTATGTCTTCATCCCGGTTCGGTTCCGGGGGTCCATGTCTGGGGGATGCAGTGGCTGACGAAATCGATGACCCGTTCGCGGGTGCCGACGATGAAGCCATTGACGTTCCCGAAGGCGAGTTTTCAGCGGAGGGTGATGACCACGCGCGCATCGGGTCGACAAGCGCCCGCGCACGTGGGGGCGGGCCGCTAGCGGTTTGGCGTTCGGCATCTCGTCAGCGTCAGCTGCAGTGGGTTACCGCGGCCGCGATTTTGGTTGCGGTGCTTTTGCTGCTGCCGACGGTTTTTTCGGTGGTTGGCACCGCGCAGCGTGCGCGGGCGCAGGCGTTGGCGACCGAGAACATTGGCGTGATTCAGCTGGGCGACGATGTGATGGATGCGCGCGCGCAGATCGATCCGATTTTTGGCTGTTATGCGGTGTCGGCAACTTTTGCACCGCAGAAGGCGAGTGAGCAGATGCGCGGTCTGCTTGATGAAACCACCGAGTCGGTCTATAAGAACGATGCCGGGTTCACGCAGAGCAAGGTTGACGAAACGAAGAAATTCTTCGTGGAGCAATATGCGCGCGCACTTGCCGACCAGGTCGAGTCGAAGCTTGACGAGTGGTACGAAGCTGACTGGTCGACGATGGAGGAAGCTCGCGAGGCCGAGCAGAAGCTGCGTGGGAACCTGAGCATCGATCGAATCGACCAGCTTTGCGTGAATGTTCGTGATCTCGGGGCGGCGCTTGGCGCAGTGCGCGACGAGCATATGGAGTACTCGCAGTCGTATGTGCCGCCGCCTCCGCCGCCGCCATCGCCGGAACCGACGCCCACTGAGACTCCAAAGAAGACTGAGGAACCTAAGGAGACGAAGGAGCCTAAGGAACCGCAGCCCAGTGAAGACAACGCTCCTGACAAACCGGACGAGACGGCTCCTGAGACACCACAGCCCGGTGATAGCAGTGGCGGAGGTACCAGCGGCATCATCGGCGGCGGCAGTGGTTAGCTGGGCCACCTCGTGAGCGGTGCTAGGCTGTAGGGATACTCACGGGCCTATGGCGCAGTTGGTAGCGCGTCTCGTTCGCAATGAGAAGGTCACGGGTTCGAATCCCGTTAGGTCCACTCCACACACAAGGCTCGAACCCTTGCTATCATCGCCGGTTTCGGTTCGGGCCTTGTTGCTGTCTTGGGCCCAGGTGAGGGCGTTGGCGGTGACCGGGACGACGGCACCGTCGTTCAACAGGGCCCAGGGATGCCAAGCGGCCTTCTGGCCGGCAAGTGCGACGATGGCGACGGTGGCCACCACGATGGTGCCGACGACGATCAACGGCCACGCCCACGCCTGACCCGTCCCGATGCCCCGAACGGGCCGCGAGATCAGCCAGAGCGGTGACGGACAGCCAGAACGCCCCGATCGCGATGAACACCGTCCCGGCGACAGCCGTCCGCACCGACACCACATGGTTGATGTAGTCGGTCAGCCCGTTCGCCCCGAACATCGCTGTCGCGTCAGCGACCAGTCTAAGCTCGAATCCGGCCTCGGCGACTTGCGTAGCGGGGCCTTCCAGCAACCCGGCAGGAGCCTGTCCCTCCAACAACCGCGGCGCCGGCGGCTCAGGAATCGGGTCACCCGTGGTCTGGGAAGCGTCCCCGACGTAGGCGGGGCGGACACCGACCATCTTCGTGCGCACCGTCTCACCCGCACGCGGCTTCTCACCCTTCCCAAGGCGTCGCCACGACTCAGCATCCTGCGGGGTTGCTGAGGCGAACCGTCCCGTCACCGGCGCCAGAATCTGATACCCCGGCTGCCCCTTGGAGACCTGGCGACGACCCAACTGCTGCCACTGCCGATACCCGGCGACATGCGAGGGAACCGGGTCCGGCACCAGACCCAGTCCGTAGGCCTCTTGGCGCTGGGTGAAGATCAGAATCGTGTTCGCGAACGACCGTGCTCGGAACCGGGCCGCGAGCGCCAACGCCCGGGCCCAATCCTCACCCGAGACCAGCTGCTCGACCGCACCCGTCAGCCGCTCGTGCAGCGCATCAAGCTTCGCCTCCCGCGCCGCCCGAGCATCTTTGCCTGAGGTTGCCCTGCCGGTCTCCTTCCGCGAACCTATCCACCGGGTCGAAGAACCGACCCGGTGACCATCAGGTACGCCGGAACCACCAGCACTAGAAGACGGACAACAAGGAACCCTTACAGTGACCGTCAGGAACCCAACGAACCCGACGTGTCATACCCGGCCTAGCAGGTGCGCTGAGATCAGGCCATGCGTTGCTTCCGAAGATGAGCAGAATCGTCACAAGGAAGCGGCGTTTGGAATCATCAACACTGAAGCGATCTCGACTTCTTGGCCACAGCGCGGGTACTTGGCGTGCCCATCAGTGAGTGGTGTGACGGGCCGAGCGCGTTGCTGAGACTGGTCACGGTACGCAGTAGGAAGGAGGCCAGTGATGCGTCGAAATTGTCGCGCAGCATTGCCTCGGCTGCGCCATCCCACCTCGTGCATCAGTTCACCGACAGGACGTCGGCTGCGCGCGAGCAGTGTCGCGAGCTGGACGCAGCGAACCCGCGTCAGGTACTTCATCGGGCTGATCCCGTACCGTCGCGCGAAAACTCTACCCAACTGAGACGGCGAAATGTGCACCTCTCTTGCCAGTGAGTCCAGAGTCCATTGCACTTCCGGCCGGTCGTTGAGTAGTGATGCGGCAATCTCAGCAGGGTCAGGTTCCGCCACTTGACGTAGAGACTCCATGTGGTTGCGACTCATGGGAGCCTCCGAAGGCTCATCCGCGTGGAGGTCGAGTGCTTAGCGCGACAGGGCTCGATCACTGCGTAAGAGGAGGGTGATGCCCATGAACCCGACAAGGCATGCAGCCGCTGCGAGCGCCAGCGAAACCTGGTACCCCTCAGTCCCACAGGAGGGTTCACGGGCCATGAACGTCGCGTAGATGCTGTCTAGCAACGTGACGGAGATCAGGCTGCCGAACTCGTATGACACTTCCTCGACGCCGGGGCCATCCCTGCCCCATCAGCAGACACGTTGGAAATGATCGTGGAGGAAGCCATTGTGATCAGGACTCCAATTCCTGTGCCCGAGAGTAACAGGCTGACCGCGAACATCCACAAGTTCGCCTTCAGAACCAGGGTTGCCAGTGCATAACCCCCCCGCCCGCAACAACACAGCCCGCGCAGAGCAGGCGACGTCGCCCGACATGGAAAAGCAGTGAACCTGCAAGGAAGGGAGCATGAAGTCAGACTCCCCATCATTGGGGCATGTGCTCGGAGGCAAGTCGCGCGAAGATGAGGGTGTCGGTCCATTCGCCCTTGCTGAACCAGTCCTGGACGTGATGTGCTTCGAGCCGGAGCCCGACACGACGAGCCAGTGCTGCCGAGGCGCTGTTTCGGGCATCCATCACCGCGGTGATGCGGTGGAGCCGGTAGTGGTCAAACCCGAGGGCGAGCACTGCTCGGACGGCTTCGCTGGCGAAACCTTGCCCACCGTGCGCCGGGTCGAGAACCCACCCGATCTCGCCTTGACGGTGCTCGTGATCGGTGAGCCACAACGCGACGTCTCCGATCGGGACGCCGTCATGCTCGATGACCAGCGCAAGCGCGCCAGTCTCGCCATCGATGTCAGTCTTCGCTAGGCGTTCTGTGAGCTTGTCGTGGGTGACTTCCGCGGTCCATGGCTCGTCCAGCAGGTAGCGGGCAACATCGGGTCGCGAGTACAGCTCGTGAAGCCATTCGGCATCGTCGGCGTTATGTGGACGGAGCCGAAGCCGCTCCGTCGCCAACGGCCACTGGGCGGTGGGCTTGAGGTCGCGCCGGTAATGGAATAGTTCCTCGCACTGCCCTGCGGGCGTGGTCCCGACGGCTCGCTCGACCTCACGGAACCCTGCGTTCGTCAAGCACCGCTGGGGGGCCTTGTTCTCCAGGAGCGTGCGTGCTGTCAAGGTTCGCAGTCCACTGTTGCGTGCGAAGCGCGATGCCAACTCCAGGCCCCGACGAGCGTGCCCTGCTCCCCGCGCATCCGGATGAATCCAGAACCCGACCTCGGCAGCCTCGGAGCTGACGTCGAAGAGCACCAAGGAGCCCACAAACCGGTCCGTCTCGGCGTCGGCAAGTGCGAGGACTGCCAGCGTGCCGGACGACAGACCCTCAGCAACCTCGTCACGGATCATCCATCGCACGGACTCGGGGGTGTAGTCGGACTCGGGCAGGTGGCCGAAGCGCCGCACAGCTTCATCCTTGGTGCCGGCTGCATACGCGTCTGCGTCCAGCTCAGAGAGGGGGCGTAGGCGAGTGTTCTCGAAGGTGATCGGGAGGGTGGTGGCATCCAGCATGCGCTAAACCTAACATAGAATGGATAGCTAACTGAAGCGTGTTTGGTTAGGCTGGTGGGGTGAGCTACTGGGAACACCGCAAACCTGTGCAACGCCTCCGCGCAGTGGACATCGTGGAGGTTGCGAGAGCATCGGTGAGGCTGCTGGACGAAGGCGGGTTGAGGGCCCTCACCCTGCGATCTGTGGCGCAACAGGTGGGTGTCGCTCCAGCCAGCCTGTACTCCCGCGTTGAATCCGTCGACGATCTGTTCGACCTCGCCCTCGACACAGCGCTTGCAGACGATCCCGTGATGTCCGAGTCGATCCGCAACGCCGACCTGCCTGCCCTGATGCACGCCTTCTTCGCGCACCTCACGACCCACCGGTGGGCCGGTCAGGTCATCGGTATGCGCGCTCCCAGGGGCCCGGCGTACCTGGCCCTTTCCGAGCGGATGTGCGTCCTGCTCGAACAAGCGGGTACCCCGGATCCGCTGGGAACGGCCTACCGATTGTCCAACCTGGTGATTGGCGCCTCGCTGACCGCACCCATGGCGTCTGACGAGAAGCGCGTCGCCATTGACCCTGACCAAGCTCCTACCTATGCGCGGCTCCACGCGACGCACCACATCAGCCCACGCGAGATTCTCTCCGACGGCCTCACAGCACTCCTGTCGTGAGGGGGCCTTTTGATTGGGGGCTGCCCTGCGTTGCTGATGGCCACGGGCTGGTCTCCGTGAGAGTGCGCCCAATCGCAGTGCGCCGATATTCGGACGGGCTGATCCCGACGACGTCGGTGAACTGCCGTGCGGCATGCCCACGGCTGCGCCACCCGACTTTTGTCATGGCGACGCCGATTGGAAGATCAGTCTCGACCAGGAGCTCAGCCAGCCGATGGGCCCGAATGTGAGCCAGGTACCGCATGGGCGGCATCCCGAATCGTTGTGTGAACGCTCTGCCCAGCTGTGACACCGAGAGGTGAACCAGCGCGGCAAGGTCACGGAGCCGCCAATCCCGTTGAGGTGCTTCTGCGAGCAGCCGCGCTGCCAGTTCTGTGGATGTTTCACCGGAACGTTGCTCCGTGGCACTCCTAGCTGTTGACGTGTAGCGGCAGGCCTGGCGCCGCGCTGCGATGGTCATCGACGGCGTCTCCTTGACTTCACCTGCTGCGTCTGCGCACGGTGTGCAGGCGGTGAAGAACTGGTGGTCTTGAACAAGTCCACCCATGCCTCGACGGGCATGTCCTTCGGGAGCCCTGCAGCGGTCATGCCGTGGCGTGTCAGCCACGCCTGTGCGGTCTGTGGTGACCCGAGTGAGGTGGTGCGCGCGAGGATCTGGGCGAGCCCCCGGCCGGGGCCGGTGTAGACGCGGTGGACTAGGGCATGGAACTGGCGTCGCTGTGTCGGGGACAGCAGCGGATGTTCGCGACGGTGGATGGTGAGGATTCCGCCGTCGACTCCCGGACGCGGGGTGAACGCGCGAGCGGGAACACGACTGTGCAGCGTGAACTCGAACCAAGGCGCCCATTGCGCCGTCATCATCGTGGCACCGCCGACGCCCGCTCTGCGCCGCGCAACCTCCCATTGCACGAGCACGATTGCATCAGTCCATGCCGGGGCGTGCAGAATGCGGCGCAGTATGGCCGTGGTCTGGTGAAACGGTAGGTTGCCGACGAGCACATGCGCAGACGTGGGAAGCCGGTAGGCCAGGAAGTCATCGGCGACGACCTCCACGTGCGACGGTAGTCGTTGGGTCAGGTGTCGGGCGAGCCGGGTGTCGATCTCGACGGCTGTCACCGGTCGCCCAAGCCGGGCCAGCGGGGTGGTGAGTGCTCCGGCACCGGGGCCGATCTCGATGATCGGGCCCTCGGTGGCAGCCACGAGTCGTGTGATCGTGGCAATGGTGGATGGGTCAGTCAGGAAGTTCTGGCCGTGCTCATGACGGCCGCCTCGATAGGTAGGCACTGTTTGCTCCATGGTTGTTGCGGAGCCGGGCACGCTGAAAGAGCCGCCCGGCCGTGATCACCGGGGCGGGAGCAACAACCTGTGGAGGGTGCTCGCCGCTGTTAGCGGCTGCGCAGTCGCAGCGAAGCAGTGCCGTAGAACAACATGCCCACCAGCATAGGTGACCCCGCTGCCGGTCAGCGACTCAATATCCCGTCTCTGCCCAAAGACGCGGAGATCCGTATCAATGATGGCCAGTACGAATCCCGAGCTAACCCACGGCCGCAGAGCCTCGGCATCATCGAGATTCGTTTCATGAGAGACCTCGAAAGATCGGCCACGCGTCTTGCAGATGAGGGCGAGCGATGGCACCGACGCAGCACCGAGCACCAGTGGAAGTGTTTTCGCCTGGCTGGAGCCGACCGGCTGACACCCTGATCTGCAAGAGGCGTGGCAGCTGGGCGCCGGCTCACGGCACTAGCCTGGCTCAGACTTGAGGAAGTGCGCCGGTCCATACTGTGACAGCGACCATCGGCCCGCTTGCCACTCTGGAGCACTTGTTCCGTTCCCGTCGATTCGGACCCAGCGCAGATCTGTCTGATGTCGCTCGGCATTGACGATCAGTCTGACGTCAGTGTGCGCGACTGCTGCCGCCACGTGCCGGACCCGGAGGATCTCCCACTCTTCAAGTCTCAACTCTTGATACAGGAGCTTTGCCTCTTCGGCGAGTTGACCGACGGGTCGCTGCGTGGGGCCAAACTGCATGAAGTGTTGGCCCATTGGGCCCCATTGGCGTCTACTCCAGCGTTCGAGAAAGTCCGTGCATGCGGCGACTAGTTCCGAGGGCTGATCGCTGAACGATTCCTTCTCGTGTTCATGGGGTTCCCATTGGTCAAGTCTGGTCTTGTCCGCTTGTACCTCACGCCAATGTGCCAGCGCCTCGCGAAACGTTGGGCCGGGCTCAACCGGGGCTGCTTGGTGTCTCCGGGAGTCGGCCCAGTCGGCGGCTGCGAATAGCCTGTTCCATGCCTTTGTTGCGACGACTTCATTGTTGTAGTGCACCAGTGTTCCGTGCATGATCCCGTTGCCGGCTAGTTCGGTGGTTTCATCCACGCTCGTCTTGTAGTGGCCCTTGATGAATGACTGGTGGGCGTGGCTAAGGCCGAGGTGGTGTCCAACGACGCTGTCCCAAGCAACCATGTCCTCGGGAGACCGTGCATGCAACCCCTTGCGTTGGGCGGTGTCCAAATCGTTGACGAACCCATCCATAACTGAGAGTAAAACGAGAACGGTGCTGTAGAAACGACCTGATTCATAGTCAACCAGGGCCTTCTGCAGCAAGGGGATGCGCGGCCGCATCTCGTCGAATCGGTTGAGTCGGCGAAGCGGGAATGAAATTCTATCCTGCGTTTGGTAATACTCGATGAGCCGCTGCTCAGCAGTCTCGGGGTCTTGAGCTGAGATGATTTCAGCGATGGCTTCTAGATTTAGGTCACCAGTGAAGACCCAGTTGCGAGGACCCAGTAGGG
Source organism: Gulosibacter sp. GYB002 (assembly GCF_036577665.1). Lineage (NCBI taxonomy): Bacteria > Bacillati > Actinomycetota > Actinomycetes > Micrococcales > Microbacteriaceae > Gulosibacter > Gulosibacter sp. GYB002. The sequence goes on from NZ_JARBDD010000009.1 coordinate 65,269, forward strand.
CATAGAATGCGTCGACAGTATCGGTGATCCGCCGATACTCTCCTTGGGGGCGCTTGAGTTCCTTTCGCTGGTCTCGTGGCAGCAGGAATCCCCGCAGCCTGAACGCAGCCATCTGCTGCTCCAATTCCCTGACTGAGGGGAGATCGCGTGCAGACCCGTAGGGGGTTGCCGGTGGATGGTCCGTCATGTCGATAACGCTAGCGGTGAGCGCAGGCAACCGTGACGGACGGACGTATCATTCACGGTGTGGATGTGCCCGCACTGAGGTCGAGCCGGGCTCCGGTCTGGCGGAGCATCTGGAAGGTGTCGGTCGTGCCGACGCCCATAGCCAGGCAGGCGTCAGGGATCAACACCCTGGCTCGGGCGTTGGGCTGAGAGCGTTCGTGGGTGACCACCGTGTGCTGGTGCTCGCGAGCGTAGGCGACGAGGAGATAGTCGGCATTGGTGCCGGTGAATTCGGCTAGCGCTGCTGGGGTGAAGCTTCGTGAGGTCGCCCACGCGGTGAGGTCACCGAAGTGTCGTGTAGTTCCTTGATCGACGGCTCGGAAGAATGCGGCGTTAGCATGTGCCCAGGCGGCGAGCTCGTCGTCACCCTCAAGGAGCTCGTCGCGGACCGCGTCGATGCTGCAGGCCAAGGATTGTCGGTGGGCCTGATCGAGCCAGGCCCAGAATCCAGGGGCGATGTCGAAGGCGTAGTAACGGTTCTTGTCCTCGATGAGCACGTTGGCGTCGATCAGATACATCAGGCGACCCCCAACTCGGCAGCCAGGTTCTCGAAGGTTGCGTGTTTCTTGGTGCCGAGCAAGCGGTAGGCGTCCCGATAGGTGGTCGACCCTTCGAAGGCGCTGGCGATCACGGCCTGGGCGAACTGACGGCTAAGTCGAATCGGCTGCGTGTAGTAGTAGTTGCCACCGGAGTTCTCGCTGCGCCTCGCCGCGAGGATGCTGATCACGCGGTCCCGCTCGTTCTCATAGCGCTCTTGATAGTCGTCCCAGGTTAGGAGCCGAGCGTCGAAGATGCGTTTGAGTACCACTAGGGTGCTGACTCGGTATTTCTTAGCCAGGCGCTCCAACTCCTCGATGTTCGCTTCTCCGCGGTAGTCGCTGAGCAGTGTGGTCAGCGGGACTAGCACTTCGGCGGCGACTTGGTTGCACCACAGTTCCTCGGTCACCCCGTGGTTAGCGGTCATGGCCGCATCGGACAGGGCGCTTGCTCCCAGCCATACGTGAGCCAGTTCGTGGATCATGGTGAAGATCTGTGCGGCCTTGGTGTCAGCGCCGTTGACGAAGATCAGCGGTACGAGTGGGTCGGTTAGTGCGAACCCTCGGAACTCTTCAGGGTTGAGTTTACGATGAGTGTTCGCGCCAACGACGCCATTGATCATCACCAAGACGCCTATGTTCTCGATGCGGTCGATCAGACGTCGTAAAGCGTCCTCCCAGCTGGAGAAGGTGCTCCGTTCGGTCAGATCGAAGCCAAGCAAGTCGCGCATCTGGTCCGCGACAAGCACCGGCGGCGTCTCGGTCGTTGCGGAGCCGACAAACTCAGGTTCGCCCACGTCGTTCTCTTGCGCATAGGTCCGGTACCAGTCCTGGCGGGTCTGGCACAGGTAGATCGTCTCCAACAGGTCAGCAGACGGCCGCGGGACCGCGAGGTTCCCGATCGTGCGCATGTCTGGGATAGGCACGTCCTCCACTGGCGGTTCAGAGAGGAACAACAGCCCGAAAGGGGTGTGAGTGTCGTTGGCGAACTTCTCCAACTGCTTCAGCGTTGGACGCTGGGTACCAGAGACCCACCCATCGAGTTTGGGAGCACGACGTTCGACAGTCGCCTCGTCCCACCCCGCTCGTTCGACTGCCCACTGGAGTAGATCGGGGGCGACCTCAACGCGAACAGTCATCCCGTCACCTCCATTCAAGCTCCAGTCGAGATGCAACTCTGAGTGACAGTCTACGTCGCAGGACAGACAAGGGCATCGCCGACGAGCCGCTCTGGGAATGGTTCGCTGACAGCAGTTGCTCGTGACTTGCGCTGGTCACCGCTTCGTGTGCTCCCACACTGTCACCCGATGGATACCGAACCGCTTGGCGATTGACATGGTGCTTTCGCCGGTTGCCTTTGCCGTTCGGATAGCGTCCGCTTCCCTCTCCGTCAGGGGTGTTCGGGATCGTCTCGTTGGGTTCGCCACGACCCCTGGATCTGGCTCGGCTGCCGGGGGCTCTTCGCTTGCGCCATCTCGTTTCTCTCGTTCCCACGCGGAACTCAGCCGTTCCAGCCGCTTCCACGTGTTCGGGCTGAGTCCACCGGCGCCCACAAACACAAACCCCTACATCCCGCTAAAACACTGGGAAGTAGGGGGCTACTTTTTTGCTTCACCCTCGCCGTGGCCACATTTATTTCACACCGACCACTCGCAGACCGTCATCAAGGCGAGCGGCGGCCGCGGCAACGGCCGCTAAGCGGACCTGCACCTGCCGCACGGTCCAGGTGCGGCGGGAATCGCTGCCTGCACGGGAAGGGCGGCACGTTCCGGGAAACGTTCTGTCGGCTGGCAACTCCCACCTCTCGTCGGCTCCACCCGCAGCCGCAGGTTCGTCGTCGTGACCCTTCCAGCGGATGAACAGGACGTGAACGCGTTCGGCGGTGACGGGGCACCGGTTGCTGACTGATTCGACATCCGTCAATATAGAAGCATGTCGATTCAAGAGGCCGTGACCGCGGCCGGGGTGACGTCGATCCCGACGCTCGGCTTCTACCGGACCGGGGAACGGGTGGACATGCTGATCGGCGCACACCCGAAGTCCGTGATCACCGAGAAGATCGAGGAGCTGCTCGCATGACTGACAGTTTGACCCGTACTGCCCCGAAGCGGCTGTCCACGCTGGACAAGTGGCTGCCGGCGTGGATCGGCCTCGCGATGGCCGCGGGCCTCCTCCTGGGACGTTTCGTTCCCGCGCTCTCCGACGGGCTGTCCGCGATGGAGGTCGGCGGGATCTCGGTGCCGATCGGGGTGGGCCTTTTGGTGATGATGTACCCGGTGCTCGCGAAGGTCCGCTACGACAAGGTCGCCGCCGTCACCGGCGACAAAAAGCTCCTGCTCTCCTCCCTGCTGCTGAACTGGATCGCCGGACCCGCGGTTATGTTCGCCCTCGCCTGGATTTTCCTGCCCGACCTCCCCGAGTACCGCACCGGCCTCATCATCGTCGGCCTCGCCCGCTGTATCGCGATGGTCGTGATCTGGAACGACCTCGCCTGCGGCGACCGCGAGGCCACCGCCGTGCTCGTCGCGATCAACTCCGTCTTCCAGGTTGTCATGTTCTCCGTGCTCGGCTGGTTCTACCTCACCGTGCTGCCCGGCTGGCTCGGCCTCGACACCCAAGGCCTGGAGATCTCGGTGTGGCAGATCACATTGAACGTCCTTGCGTTCCTCGGCGTCCCGTTGATCGCCGGGTTCGCATCCCGGTTCATTGGCGAACGTCGCAAGGGTCGCGAATGGTACGAGGAGCAGTTCCTTCCCCGGGTCGGGCCGTGGGCGCTGTACGGGCTGCTATTCACCATCGTGCTGCTGTTCGCGCTGCAGGGCGAGGCGGTCACCCAGAACCCGCTCGACGTGGCCCGGATCGCGCTGCCGCTGCTGGCCTACTTCATCCTCATGTGGTTCGCCGGCCTCCTGCTCGGCAAAGGCCTTGGTATGACCTACGCCCGCTCCACGACGCTGGCGTTCACCGCGGCGGGCAACAACTTCGAGCTCGCGATCGCGGTCGCCATCGGCACCTTCGGTGCCGCCTCCGGGCAAGCCCTCGCTGGTGTGGTCGGCCCGCTCATCGAGGTGCCCGTGCTCGTCGGCCTCGTCTACGTCTCCCTGTGGGCAGCGAAGGCTTGGTTTCACACCGACCCCTACACGTCAACCGCTGTGCCGACCGGATCGAGGGCGTCATGACAGGCACGACCGTCCTCCCGGACGTCGAGGCGTGTGCACCGTCCTCGACGCATGCGATCGGACCGGATGCCGCCACGACCGTGTCCGGCGCACTCAAATCGCTCGCCGACCCGCTCCGGTTGCGGATGCTGTCCGCAATCGCCACCGACCCGCGCGGCGAATCGTGCGTGTGCGACCTCGCCGAGCTCGCCGAGGTGTCCCAGCCGACCGTGTCCCACCACTTGAAAGTCCTCAAAGACACCGGGATACTCGCCTCGGAACGGCGCGGCACCTGGGTCTGGTACCGGATCACTCCGGCCCGGCAGCGCGCCGTCGCCGCGCTCCTGGACGCGTTCGCACCAGCTGCGGTCTCAAGCGAGCCGGAGCAGACCGAAGCCCACGCTGAGGCGCTGCGCGACATGGACACCCGCGTCAGCCACCTCGCCGCGGAACTCGCCGACGAACTCACTGATCTGAATCGGGATCTCGTGATCGCGATCGTGCGGGAGTCCTACGCGGGCCTGGTGCGGTCCGCGAAAGTGACCCGGCACATGATCCCGCTCACCGAACGCTTCGCGAGGCAGCGGCTGGCCGATCTCACCCGGGACCGCGCGGCGGGAACACCGCAGGTGTTGTTCGTGTGCGTGCAGAACGCCGGCCGCTCCCAGCTCGCCGCCGCCCTTCTCAACCGGCTCTCAGGCGGCACCGTCATCGCACGCTCGGCCGGGTCGACCCCGGCGTCGGACGTGCACCCGCACGTGCGTTCTCTGCTGACCGAGATCGAGGGCGAGCCGGAGGTGGGGTCGGCGTTCCCGAAGCCGCTCACCGACGACGCCGTCCGCGCCGCCGACGTCGTGATCACGATGGGGTGCGGGGACGTGTGCCCGATCATCCCGGGTGTGCGCTACGAGGACTGGGCAGTGGGCGACCCTGCCCTCGCCTCCCCGGAAGGGGTTGCGGCGATCCGCGACGACATCGAAACCCGCGTCCGCGCACTCCTCACCACCCTCACCGACTGAACGAAAGAAGCGAACCGAACATGACCGATCACAAGCCTTCCGTGCTGTTCGTCTGCGTCCACAACGCCGGCCGCTCCCAGATGGCCGCGGGCTACCTCCGCCATCTCGCGGGCGGCCGGGTCGAGGTGCGCTCGGCCGGTTCCATGCCCGCCGAGCAGATCAACCCGGTCGCGGTCGAGGCCATGCGAGAGGAAGGCATCGACATCACGGCCGAGCAGCCGAAGATCCTCACGACCGAGGCCGTGCAGGACTCCGACGTGGTGATCACGATGGGCTGTGGGGACGCGTGCCCGTTCTTCCCCGGCAAACGGTACGAGGACTGGAAGCTCGACGACCCCGCCGGCCAGAGCATCGACGCTGTGCGCCCGATCCGCGACGACATCAAACAGCGCATCGAGACGCTGCTTGCGGAACTCCTCGACTGAACGGAGCAACGAACGAACGAGGGCAGGAGCCAGACGGTTCCTTCTCTCGTGCTTCCGAACGGCTCAGCGACCCGCCGGTGCCGCAGCGAGTTGGATGAGCTGTGGTGCAGGCGCACAATACGACCCTGTGCCGGCGGCCGCACGGTCACCGGCGATCGCGGCGACGACGCTGCGGACCTGTTCGAACCCGGCCAGCGCGGATCGCCTGGTGTGCTCGCACCATCTGCATTAGCGGCGGGGCGAGTTTCGACAAGCCTCCAGCTAGGTCCACTCCCAGGAATCCCTCGACTTCGGCTTAAACAAGCGGAAGTCGGGGGTTTCTGTCTTTCCTAAAAACGGCTCGTGCCCACATTTCCTACGAAATCAGAGCTCGCCTGGTAGCGCTGATCGTTGACCAGGGCTGGGCAATCGGCCGCGCCGTCGCCCCCCACGCCGGTATCGGTCGCCAAGTCTCCGCGGGCCGTGTTCACAACCTCACCAGGAATTACAGCTAACCGCATCCAAATAAGAGGCGGCTACTTGGCGACCTCGACGTAGCCGTCGTAGGTGCGACCTTTCATGGCTTCCTCGAACTCGGCACGAGTCATCGAAACCACCTGGTCACCATCGGTGTGGCACGTGGCCGCCGCGATGTTCTCGTGAGTGGGAAGAAACTCAAAGTGCCACTCGCCGTCGACCACTGTCACATTGAACAGTTCAGGGTCATAGTGCGGGTCGAACCCATCACGATTTGATACGCCATCACGCATGGCATCGAGGAATACCACGCTGTCAATTTCTGTGGCGCACATGCTTGCTGCATCGAGTAGCGGCAGTTGCGGCGCAGTTTGTCGGTAGTCGGGTAGCTGAGTGCTTGGCGTGCTGCTGCTCTCTGTGGGAGTTACTTCGACGGTAGTTGCGGCGCACGAAGTCAACATCAGTGCGATCCCGGCCGCTGCGGTCATCCGAACCAAACGCATAGCGAACAACCTAGCAATTACGAGAGAAGGAAAAGTGCCCTCAACACGATCGTGTCGAAGCTGAACTCGACGTACTAGATGTAGTTGGTCGTGACGTCGTGTCGTAGATGGTGAACTCGCACAGCGACGGCATGGGATATCCCATGACCTTGTTCACTCGTTCGGCCATAGTGCACGGATCACATTTGCTGCCGGTCCCGTGGGTGCCTCACTGTACCCGGTACCTGCCCACAGGTGCACCCGCTGCGTGTCGCCTGTTTTGGTCGCGGCCTGTCGAATGGGGCGGGTCAGATGATGCACGGCAGGGTAGGCAACCGGCGCGTTCGCACCGTGCGCGGCAATGAAATCGTTGTGCAGGGCCCGCGCGGGTCGCCCAGTGAATGCCCGAGTGATCACGGTGCGGTCAAACTCGGGGTCGGAAAGCGCCGCGCGGTGCACAGCTGAGGTCCCAGCCTCATCAGTGCGCAACAGTAGCGTGCCAACGGCGGCGGCAATCGCACCCGCGGTCAGCACCTCGCGCACCGCATCCGAGGAAGTGATCCCACCGGCAGCAACCAACGGCAGCTCGCTTTTCTTGCGCACCCCGGCGATCAATTCGGCCAACGCAAGCGGTGCCGGGTCGCGCTCCGGATCAAAAGTGGCGCTGTGCCCACCAGCATCCGCACCCTGTACCACCAGACCATCAACACCGCGGGCGGTGGCCTCAGCCGCCTCTTCCGGTGTCGTCACGGTGGCCAGCACACGCGTGCCGCGCTCGCGCAGCGAGCCAATGTCTGTAGCCACAGGGAGCCCAAATGTGAATGACACCACCGGTACTGGCTGTTCGACCAGCAAAGCGATTTTTTCGTCCCAGTTATCGTCGTCAGTCACCGGTTCGGGGTCGACGGACACACCGAAACGGGATGCTTCGGGCCCAAGTTCGGCGGCATAGGCAGCGAACGCGGCCCGGTCAAACTCATTGTCACCGGGGACGAAAAGATTCACCCCGAATGGCGCTCCGCTCGCACGCAGCGCAACAATTTCATCCCGCAGCCCGGCGGCGGTTTTGTAGCCGCCCGCCAAGAACGGAAACCCGCCAGCATCTGCCACAGCGGTCGCGAGCGCGACGGTGGTGGGGCCACCCGCCATTGGCGCAGCAACAATAGGCCGTTCGGTGTCAAGAAGCGGTATGCGCATCTGCGGATTCCTTTTTTCAACAGCGAGTCGCTTCACGAGGTCAACTCCGCCCAACCTTGCCGCGTCAACCTTGGCGATCCCTGATGGGCCAGCACATACCGGGCGAACACTGACCCGGAGCCACGGGATGCGGCGGCGTTGTTCGATTGGTCAGGCAAGGCCGAGCTTGCCCACCACCTGCACGACCTGGGCACGCTGCGCCTCGGTGGGGCCCTGGCTTGGCAGCGGCAGGCACCCGTGCGCTGCCAAGCCGAGGTGCTCAGTGATCGCGGCAGTCACACGCAGACTTCCCTCAAATTCGGTAAACAATTCCCATAGGGGTGCGAGGCGCTCCGACTTTGCCACTGCCTCGCTCCCGCGGCCCGCTTGTGCGGCGCGCGTGATGGCGAGGGCCGGGGCGGGCAGCGTGCCGCCGATCACCGAGCATCACGCATCACAGTCGGCGTTCAAACCGGTCGCGGCGAACGCATCACCGGAAACGCCGATTGCGACATGCTCCGGCACCACCGCACGAATCGCTGCGCCGTGCTCGATCGATTCCTTCGGGCTGGCTGGGACGCCGGGGATCTTGACGAAGCAAACGGCGATGCGGGCGTAGAGGTCGTTTGGGGAGCTCTGTCGCTCCCTACCAAAGGTTGAGCGCATTGGCGCTGCGATAGACCATGGTGATGCCGACGATCGCGGCAATCCATAGCAGCGTCACTTTCGCCTCGTAGTTCAGTCGCGGAATCCATCGCTGCAGGCGGTCGGCCAGTCGGTCGCCGACCAGGCCCATGGCGGCGCCCGCGAGTATCGCAGGCAGCACCATGATGATGCAATACGCCGCCAGTAAAGCGAGTCGCAGCAGCGGGGTGATCTCGAACGACTGCATGATGCCAATCGCTGCGAGGTACGGAAGCATCGTGGCTGCCTCGATCACTGCGGCTCCCAGCGCGAGCGACGCCATGCCTGCCAGTCCAGCTCGGGTGGCCTTCTGCATCTTGGTCGTGTCGGTGGGCACGTTCGTCTCGCCCGGCTCGGGCTTCTTCGGATTCGGCGCGAAAATGCCGAACGCAGCGAGCGCGGCTCCGAGAACGAGTGTGACCCAGGGGAACCAATCGGTCTGTGTTGCTTCCGTGATGATCGGGCCGATGCCGGCAAATCCGAGCATCAGCGTGATGCCCAGAGCGAAATACGCGACGCTGATAGTGCCGAGGTATGTGGCGTAGGGGATCGTGCGCAGTCGGCCCCAGCGCAGCAACAGGGTGAGTGGGAGCACCAGGGTGCCGACGCTCAGGCTGTCGACGAGAGCGAGGCCGATAAGGGGGATGATGTCGAGCATCCGGGAGGCTCCTGCGGGATGTAATACGAACGTATAAAAAGTTAATACAGTTGTATTACGTCCGTCAATGTGGTGCAATCAACGTGTTCAATTTCGGAGCGGAGGCGCGGATGCAAGACCCAAGTGCGTGGACCGCGCAGGCCGTTTCGATTGCCCGGGCCGCCATTCGTGTCATCGTGAACTCCGGTCTTGACGCGGTGAGCGTGCGTACCGTTGCAGCCGAAGCACAAGTTGCCGCGGGAAGCGTGCAGTACCACATGGGCACGCGCGATGAGCTGCTCGCGAAAGCGCTGATGTACTCCACATATCGGCAACACGAACGCGTGAATACACATCGTCTCGCCGGCAGCATCCGTGACCGGCTGACTGCATCCCTTATAGAACTGCTGCCAACCGGTGGCGTACAGCGAGAGGATGCGGTGATGTGGGTAACCTTCAATGCGGCCGCGTCAACTCGCGATTGGCTCGCTGGCGTGATGTCGCGCGAGCTTGATCTTTTTCAAGAGCGCGTAGCAGCTGCATTGCGGGCGGCTCGGGATGCGGGGGAGCTGGTCGCAGAGATTAGCGAGGACGACGGCGCGCGACTCATAACCGCGCTGGTGAACGGTCTGACGCTCGACTATCTCAACGCCCCAACCGATGCTGCCACGCTGAAGCAAGTGCGTAGCGATCTCGAGCGTGGCCTGGGGCTGGTTTTTGGTGGTGATCGATAAACACGGTCTTGCCGCAAGATGGTCGACCGCCGGTGGTCCAGGCGAAGCGATGAGCGACGAGAGTAGCCTTGGCGCAAGCCTTTTGAGCTGGCCTTAGGAAGGTGCCAATGGCAGGCGAAGTCGAAATCACGATCAGGCCGCTCGAGGTGTCTGATGCTCGCGCGATGTTTGCCGAACTCCAAGACCTCCGCATCTACACCTTCATCGATCAACGCCCTCCCGAGAGTCTCGAGCGGTTACAAGAGCGCTACGGGGTGCTCTGCGGGGGAGCGCCGCCAGGGCTTGGCGAGAGGTGGCTCAACTGGATCATCCTGAATGCCGAGAGCGGTAAGCCGCTTGGCACACTTCAGGCGACCATCGATGAAAAAACTCAGCGTGCATCCATCGCCTACGTGCTGTTGCCCAAAATGTGGGGCCGGGGGATCGCCTCGCGAGCCACACAGTGGCTCTTGGACCATTTGCGTGATGACTACGAGGTCACTGAAACCCAGGTCGAGATCCACGAACACAATGCGCGGTCGTTGAACCTCGCGCGACGTTTGGGTTTCGTTGATGTCGAGGTGTGTCGAGAAGGTGACCACAATGAGGTCGTCCTGCGCCGGGGCCTCAAAGATGACCGCAAATCGCCCACAACATGACGCGAACGAACTCAGCCGAGAACCCTTGCCGTAGTTAACGCCTCGCCCGCGGCCAAACTCCCGCGGAAGTTATAGGATCGGGCTGGGGAGAGATCTGAGGGAGGTACACATGGGTGCGGGGCACGATCACGCGCATGTCAATCTGGATGCAGAGGCTCCCGAAGGTATGCGAAAGCGCCTGTGGATCATCTTTTCGATCACCGCGACGATTGTCGTCGCCCAGGCCATCGGCTCGATCATCACCGGCTCGCTGGCGCTGTTTACCGACACCGTGCACGCGGTGGTGGATGCATCCGGGCTGCTGCTGGCGCTGATCGCGGCCAGTCTCATGCACAAACCCGCCAGCTCAACCCACACCTGGGGGTTTCGCCGCATCGAGGTGATCGCGGCGCTCGCGCAGGCGACGCTGCTAACCGTGGTCGGCACCTATGCCGCCGTCGAAGGAGTTCGCCGCCTATTCGAGCCGCCCGAGATTCAGGGCGTCGAACTGCTGGTGTTTGGTGTTCTGGGGCTTATCGCCAACCTCATCGGCATCATCGTGCTCTCGTCGAACCGCAGCGCAAATTTCAATATGCGCGCAGCCTTCCTTGAAGTGCTCAACGACGCGCTCGGTTCCCTCGGGGTGATCATTGCCGCAATCACGATCGCCACCACCGGCTTTTATCAAGCGGATGCGATCGCGAGCCTGTTCATCGCGGCGCTGATCGTGCCTCGCGCGGTGAAACTACTGCGCGAAACAGTGCGCGTGCTTATGGAATTCAGCCCCGACGGGCTCAACCTCGACGATGTGCACGAACACCTGCTCGGTATCGACCACGTTATTGATGTGCACGATCTGCACGCGTCCACGGTCGCGACCGGGCTGCCGATTTTGTCGGCGCATCTGGTGGTCGACGACGGTTGTTTCACCGATTTGCACGCCATCGAGATTCTGCAGGCGGCGAAACAGTGCGTGGCCGAACACTTCCCGGTGTCGGTGGTGCACTCGACATTCCAACTTGAAACGCCGGCAATTGCGGCCAGCGAGCGGTGTGACGAGTTGCACGACTGAGCCGGCAAGCTGCATCCGTTCTCAATAATTGGTCGCTAGGGTCATGCACATGAGCTTTGGCGCAATTACTTTGACCGAACACACACTAACCGTGCCACTGGTGTGGCCCGATCTTGCCGGCGGCGATGAGGCCGACGATCGCACGATCGATATTTTCGCTCGCGTAGTCACCCGGAGCGGGGGAGAAGACCTGCCCTACCTGGTGTTTTTGCAGGGCGGCCCGGGTAGCGAAGATCCGCGACCCGGTCCCGACCAGGCCGCCTGGATCGACGCCGCGCTCGAGGATCACCGGGTGGTGCTGCTCGACCAGCGCGGAACCGGCCGTTCGACCCCGGTCGGCGACGGCTTTCTCGAGGGGCGCAGCGCCGAGGAGGTCGCCGAGCACCTCACGCATCTGCGCGCCGACTCGATCGTGCGCGATGCCGAAGCGGTGCGCGAGCACCTGGGCGCAAAAACCTGGCGGGTGCTCGGCCAATCATTCGGCGGATTCACGCTGCTGCACTACCTGAGCTACTTTGCCGACTCGGTAGAGCGCGCCTATTTCACCGGCGGCCTGTCGGCGGTGGGCCGCCACTGCGACGATGTCTATCGGCTGTGCTACGACCGGATGCGGGAACTCTCGTTGGCCTACTACCGCCGGTTCCCAGAAGATCGCGACCGGATGCGCCGCGTGGTCGAGCTCGCCGAACGTGGCGAAATCGTGCTGCCAGACGGTGAAGTGCTTTCGGCGAGCCGAGCCCGCAACCTCGGCCACCTGCTCGGCTCGGATAACGGCTGGGCGCGCCTGCACTGGCTGCTCGAACTCGACCCCGATTCGAACGCATTCCGCCACGACCTGGCGAACGCGATGGCCTACGGTGGCCGCAACCCGCTCTACTACGTGTTCCACGAGTCGTCGTATGCCGATGGCTGCGTCACCGACTGGTCGGCACAGCGCGTCGAGCCCGACGACTTCCGCGAAGACGTGACACTGCTCACCGGTGAGCATGTGCGAGAAGAATGGTGCGACACGGTGCCGGCGTTCCAACCTTGGGCTGAGGTGACGCGCATCCTCGCCAAGCATGAGTGGCCGAAGCTTTACGATCCTGAAGCGCTCAAGGCCAGCGGCGCGACTGGCGCGGCGGCGGTGTATGTGAACGACGCGTATGTGCCACTCGAATTCTCGCGTGAGACCGGGGCGCTGCTGCCGGGCGTCAAGCAGTGGATCACCAGCGAATACGAGCACAGCGGCCTGCGCACGAGCGGCCGACGCGTGGTCGAGCGACTGTTTGCGCTCGCGGACGGGCGTGCACTGCGGTAGCTCATCCTCGAGCGAAATTTGCAGCGGCGAACTAGGCGACGACCAACTCGACCTCAAACCCCTCCGTGTTTTCGAGATAGAGCGCCACATGCTGCTCGCCACCGGCGTGCGGATAGCGCTCGGCAAAGAGTTCCCGCCATCCCTGAGCCAGTGCCTCTTTACGCAACCGATCCAAGAGCTGGCGGTCGCGCACGCAGAGCGCAAGGTGGTTGAGACCCGCTCGCATTCGGTCATGCTCGCCACGAAGTGCTCGAGACTGCTCCAACACCAGGTACTCGCCCGAGGGAGCTGTCCACACCCGCCCGGCATCCCAACCATCAACCGGTGTCGCTGCCCAACCCAGTGACGTCAGCAACCAGTCAAACTCGAGTTCGCTGATCGCCAGGTTCGACGTCCACAGCTCGATGTGATGAATCGCGCAAGACATGCGATCAGTCTAGGTAGCCAACGAGGCTGCACCGCACTAAAACGAGCGAGCACGCCGTAGGCAGCGCCCTGTAAGCTCGCGTCCAACAACCGCAGCGGCGAACTCAAGAACTAGAGCTGACGCAAAAGTCCGACCATTTCAAACAGCGTGCGGAAGCTGCGTGAAACGGCCTTCGATGAGCCGAAGTTGATGGCGATCTCAGCGTCATGCACCGGGTCGTGCCACAGGTGCGCGGCCGAGCTGCCGAGGTGCCCCACCAGCCGCGGCCAGTTGCGTGCCCACGGGACGAGCCCCTCGAACCGCACCGTCATGGTGCCGGCACCGTACCAGAGTCCGGGGCGGAAGCGGTGTCGCGGCTCCTGCAGCATCGCCCAAGACTCGGCGCTGATGAGCTTGCCATTACGCATCCCGGCCATCAGCTGTAGAAAATCGTCCAGTGTGCCGGCAATACCGCCACCCGCCCAGTCGCAGGTGATTGCGCGGCGGGTTCCGATATCAATTCCGGCGATCGATAGCGACGCAATCTCGTCGGTGCCGGATGCGGGCTGAGTGCGAAATGGTAGGAAACTGCGGCCCATACCCAGCGGCGCAAAAACTCGGTGATGCACGAGCTCGCCGAACAGTTCGCCGGTCACTGTTTCGAGAGCTCGACCGAGCAACACGAACCCGGTGTCGCTATAGCGGAACCTCTCGCCGGGCCTAGCCACCGGCTGCTGTCGGTCGCGCGTGAACGCGATCAGTTCGGCCGGCGACCACTCGCGATCGAGGTCGCGCTTGAGTTCGGCAACAAATCGCGGCCCAGATTTCGTGCGTCCCTCATAAAAATCGTTGCAGCCGGATGTGTGGGTGAGCAGCTGCTCGATGGTCACCTCGGCTGCGGCGTCATCCGCGAACAGGCCGTCAATTTCGGATGCGGGCAGCAGCTCAGCAATCGGTGTGGCAAGGGCAATGCGGCCCGCCTCAACCTGCTGCATCACGAGCGCGGTCGTTATGAGTTTGCCGACGCTTGTGGCGTGGAAGGGGAGGTCGGTGTCACCGTATCGATAGTCAATGCCGAGCGATTGCGAGCGCACCGCTACCTGCGGAGTGAAGTGTTGGATCTTTACGAGACGCTGGTCGAGTTGATTGGCAAAATCGGTGCTGTGCATCCGGAATCTCCCTGTTGATTGGAGCAGACCGTCGCCGGATCCGCTATGAAGTCATATTGGAGCTCACGGATGTGAACGCGCAGCAACCGGGATGCGAACACGATGTTCGCGTAATGAACCGTCACATAGTGCGGCAGTGTTTTGCACTGCACGCTGATTCGTGCCAATCTAACTGCATTCATCTCGAGTAGCTGAGAGACCCGGCTCTGTGACGCTGCAGCAACCTTGGCAAGCAAGGTGCTACTGCCGGGAACGATGGAGGCCAGCACGTGATTGAACTGCGCGACGTAACCAAGGTGTATACGCGCAAGGGCGCTGACCCCGTGACCGCACTCGACGGCCTCAGCCTGTCGGTAGAAGCTGGCAGTATCCACGGCATCGTCGGTGAATCCGGTGCTGGTAAATCCACTCTCATTCGCTGTCTTACCGCGCTCGAACGCCCCACTTCCGGATCAATTCTGGTTGCTGGACAAGACCTCACCACACTGCGCAACCAAGACCTGCGCACGGCCCGGCGTAGCATCGGCATGGTGTTTCAGGGCGCCAACCTGTTCGAGTCGCGCACCGCATTCGAAAACATCGCGTATCCGCTGCGAATCGCCAAAGTGCCGGCCATAGAACGCGAAAGCCGCGTCAACGAATTGCTCGACCTCGTTGGGCTCAGCGGCCGCGGCGACTCGTATCCGGCGCAGCTTTCGGGCGGTCAGCGCCAGCGCGTTGGCATCGCCCGCGCCCTCGCCGACGACCCCGGTGTGCTGCTCGCCGACGAACCTTCCTCGGCACTCGATAGCGACACCACCGCACAGATTCTTGCGCTGCTCAAAAGCGTGCGCGACCGCACCGGCGTGACCGTCGTGGTCATCACCCACGAAATGTCGGTGGTACGCGAGATTTGCGACTCGGTCACGCTGCTTGACCGCGGCACCGTGCGCGAATCGGGTCGCATCCGAGATGTGGTCACAAACCCCAATTCTGAACTCGCCCGCAAACTCATCCCGCTGCCCGAATTTGGTGCGGATGCGGTGGGCACCCAGCGCGCGATCGACCTATTTTTCACCTCGCATCCCGGCGACCCGATGGGGTCGAAAGTGATGGCGCAGGTGCAGCAGGTGTCGGGTGATATTGCCGCGGGCACTTTCGAAACCGTCGGTGACGTTCAGGTTGGGCGGCTCGTGGTAACCGTCGCTCCCGACGCAGTCGCGGGTGCTCTCGAAGCGTTCGCCAGCCACAACATCCACGCGGAGGTGCGTGCCGCATGATCGACATTTTGCAGCAGTTCGCCTCGGCAAGTCAGGATGTGCTTGCCGCCGCCGGGGAAGAAACCTGGTTCAACCGCCCGGCAGTGCAAAAGGGCCTTGTCACCGCAATCCTCGAGACGCTCTATATGACCGGCGCAGCCACATTTTTTAGCGTGCTGTTCGGCCTGCCAACCGGCGTGATCCTCGCCGAAACGCGGCGCGGTGGGCTCATCGCGCAACCTATCGTGCACCGGGTGCTCGGGGCGATCGTCAATATTGGCCGCGCCATCCCGTTCATCATCCTTGCCGTCATCGTCTTGTATTTCATCCGCCTCATCAATTTGCCGTGGCTCAAAACAATCGGCTGGCCCGCATTCACCATCGCGCTGGTCGTCAGCGCCGTGCCGTATATGGCGCGCATGGTCGAATCGAACGTGCTCGCAGTCGACGACGGCAAAGTCGAGGCGGCGCAGATGGCAGGTGCCTCGCGCAGCGCAATCATGTCGGGTGTGCTCGTGCGTGAAGCCCTACCGTCGCTGATTCAATCGACCACCATCCTGACCATCACGATCATCGGCTACTCGGCCATGGCATCTGCGGTTGGCGGCGGCGGGCTCGGTGCGCTCGCCATCAACCAGGGATATCAGCGCAACAACTTCGACGTCATCGTCATCACCGTGGTCATCATCCTGATCATCGTGCAGCTCGTGCAGTGGCTGGGCGACATGCTCAGCCGGCTGGTGGATCACCGCTAGGCGCCACCGGCCGGCAATTAGTGGCCAAGCACAACCCATCCCGATTCAATTCCCGCCGTTCGCGGGAACTATCCAAACGAAGGAATCCCATGAAGATCACAAAGATCGCCAAGATCGCTGCTGCAACCGCAGTAGCCGCACTCGCACTCGCCGGCTGCGCCGCCGGTGACACCACCGACGCCACTACCGACGCGACCACCGCTGAAGGCGGAGTGGTGACGCTGAAGGTCGGCGCATCGCCAGTGCCGCACGCTGACATCCTCAACTTCGTCAACGACAACCTCGCCGAGGATGCCGGGCTCAAGCTCGAGATCGTTGAGTACACCGACTATGTGCAGCCCAACGTGGCGCTGTCGGAGGGCGAACTGGATGCGAACTTCTTCCAGCACGTGCCCTACTTCGACGCTGAGGTGGCCGAGAAAGGCTACAACTTCGAGCACGGTGAAGGTGTGCAGATCGAGCCCTACGGCATCTACTCGAAGCAGCTCACCGACCTGAAGGACATCCCTGAGGGCGGCAAGGTGCTCGTGAACAACGACCCGTCGAACCAGGCCCGTGCGCTGAAGCTGCTCGAGCAGGAGGGCATCATCGGCCTCGACGGCGCCGAAAACCCCACCATCTACGAAATTGCCGACAACCCGAAAAACCTCGAGTTCACCGAGGCTGAGGCTGCCGTGATTCCGGTGCAGCTGCCGGATGTCGACATTGCCGTGATCAACGGTAACTACGCGCTCGAGCACGGACTCAACCCGGCAAAGGATGCGCTGGCGCTCGAATCGGGTAAGGACAACCCCTACGCGAACATCCTCGCTTGGAACAAGGATGCCGAGAAGGCCGACGCGATTGCGAAGCTCGAAGAGCTGCTGCACGACCCGCAGGTGGCCGACTTCATCCGCGAACAGTACCCAGACGGTGAGATCATCCCCGCGTTCTAATTTCTACGCTCTGCGCCCCACGGCCGGCTTCGTGCCCGACCGTGGGGCGCTCGCATTTGTGCGCGCGCTTTTGTGGGTGGGTGCGCGGCGCACCCGCTCGCCGCAGTGCGCAGCGCCTCGCCGTGCGACGTCTTGCGCGCCGACGCGCGGTCACGACGCCTTTTCCCTGGCGACTCCCACTCGCCCCGAGCCTCCTATCACGCCAGTTGTGTGGGTTCGCGTCATTTGTACGTGGCAGAGCACACACAAATGACGCGGAGGCACACACGAGGGGCATGAAGCGGGGAAAGGAGCGCGGAAACACACCCAAGGCGTGGGGAATGGCCGATGCGGTGGAGTGGCGTGGGGGTATGAGGCGCCGCGCCCTGTGCCCCGACGCTAGCGTCCTTGCCGCGGGTGCGGCCCGTCTTGTTGGCTCTGCCAGCCCGGTCGATTCGGCGACTGCGCTTGTAGCTTTTTGTGCTCTTTTGCGTTTCGCCGCCACCAGCGAATCGTAACAATGGTCGCAATCACCATGCACACGGTGGTTGCCGCTGCCGCGAGCAATCCGATTAATGCTCCGATGATGTCCAATCCCTGATCTGGGTAGTCGGGTTTTTCACTCAGGTCGAGGAAGATTCCGGTCATCCAGATCGTGGCCGCACCGGCGACGATAGTGAGCAGGACGCAGACCGAAATATTGACCCAGGGATTAAACACCACACCCCGATACTGCGTGGTGCGTTTCGGGTCGGGAACGAAGTCATCATCAATCCAGCTCATGGACTATGCCTAACAGATTCCACTCGGAAGCAAATTAACGAGGATGCGCCGCGCACTCCACGCTTGTGCTGCGCACGTCGCGCTTGCGATGCGCCGCGGGATCTGTGTGGGTTCGCGTCATTTGTGTGTGGCAGACCACATACAGATGACGCGAAAACACACACAAGGCGAGATGTGAGCCGGTGGGCGCGGGAAAGGGAGGCGTGCGAGGTACACAAGAAGTGGCGAAACGAGGCACCAGCGTGCGAGCGGGGAGAAGGGAGCCGACCCCGCTAAGCGCCGCCCTCAAGCTCGATCAAGAATCGCTTCACCTCGGGTGTGCCGCCGTATTGCCCGAGTGAGCCGTCAGCGCGCACCACACGGTGGCAGGGCCGCAGAATCGGCAGCGGATTGGTGGCGCAGGCGGTGCCGGCCGCGCGAGCGGCCCGCGGATGCCCGGTCATCTCGGCAAGTTCGCCGTAGCTGACGGTCTCGCCATAGGGGATGCGGGCGAGTGTCTGCTGTGCCAGCGCTTGAAATCCGGTGGCGCCAAGTAGGTCGAGCGGCACCGAGAATTCGCGGCGCTCGCGGCTGAAATACTCGTCGATTTGGCGGGCCGCAAGGTGCACGTGCGCCTGCGCTCGCGCATCCGGTTCAGTTGCCAGTCGTAGCTCGGGATGCATCCGCAGCTTGCGCTCGAGCTCGATGGGGCCGAACGCGACCAGTGCAATTCCCCGGCCGGTGGCCGCGATTTCGAGCTCACCTATTGGGGTTGGATGCGACTGCCAGGTCAATTCGGTCATGTCACGAGAGTGCCATACAAGCCGAACATGCAGTGTAATGATGAAGGCACCGGATGCGGCACACTGGGGGAGTGACCGCATCGCTTCTTGTCCAGCTACCGCAGCTCATCGAGCAGGGGTGCGCGGTGGCCGCCGCCGCGCTGATCAAAGCCCGCGAGGCCCGCGAAACCAACGACACTCGCGAAGCCAGCGCCGCATCCGCCAACCGAAGCGTCGAACCCAATCTCGTCTACCGTGGCGACAATCTTGCCGCGCTCGCATCCCTGGTGGCGACGGCTGAGGTCGAGCCAGCCGCGCGGGCAAAGCTCGTCTACCTCGACCCGCCCTATGATTCGGGCACCGACTACCGCAATCGCATCGAAACCAGCATCGATGGCAACACGGTCGCGCTCACGCAGCTTGCCTATCGTGACCGCTGGCTGGAGGGCACCGCGGGCTATTTGCGGATGCTGATTCCGCGGCTGGTGCTTGCCCGCGAGCTGCTGTGTGACGATGGCGCGCTCATTGTGCATCTTGATTGGCACGCTTCGCATTTGGTGCGCATCGTGCTTGATGAACTGTTTGGCCGCGAAAATTTTGTGAATCAGCTCGTGTGGGCCTATCGCAGCGGCGGTGCTTCGCGCACCAGTTCGGTGCCGCGCAAACATGACGAGCTGCTGATGTATCGGCGCACCCCGAACTTCCGCATCCGCACGCTGCGTGAACGGCAACTGCTCGATAAACCGTTTATGGGCTCAAAACGGGATGCGGCGGGCAACCATTACGTGGATACGATCCTGCGCGATGTGCTCGAGGGTGTGATCAATCTGGTGGAGGGCGACCGGGTGTGTCCGGTTTCGGTGCGCCCGGTGCTGAATGTTTCGGCCGAGCGCACTGGTTATGCCACCCAAAAACCTGAGGGGCTGCTCGAATTATTGCTGCGCTGGTGTACCGATGCGGGGGATCTCGTTGTGGATGCGTTTGCCGGTTCGGGTACGACCGCTGCGGTGGCGGCGCGGCTTGGACGGCGGTTTGTTTCGATTGATTCGAGCGCGCGGGCCGAGGTGATTACCCGAGCACGGCTGGATGCGCAGGGGTGCCGTTATCGTGTGTGGCGCGAGGTGCAGGATGCGCCGGCAGAGATCGTTCTACAACAGCGGGATGGTCGATTGGCACTTGGCGACTACACGCCTGCGGACGGGCTTGACGAGCTGCTCGTTGGTCAGGATGCGGGACCGTTGACCGAGCTGGCTGCGTTGGCGGGATGGGCGGTGACGAGTGCTGACGGCAATTATGTGTCGAGCTGGCGATCGTCGCGGCAGGCACCGGCGACCACGCTTGAGGTTGCGGACCCGATGCTGGTGGAAGTGTTTGATCTTGTGGGACGGGTGACGGAGTTTCGATTCGATTCGGGCGCGCCCATCGAAACTCGACCCAGGCTGGCTCACTGCGATGAGTAACCGGGCCAAAGGTGAGGAATCGCCATTCCACGCGCTTGCATCCGAAGCGGTGGTGCTTGCCGGCGGTGGCACAGCGATTTTGCTGCAGCTTGCGCATCCATCGGTGGCCGCCGGGGTCGCGCAGCATTCTAATTTTGCGGATGCGCCGATGCGGCGGCTGTGGGGCACACTCGAGTTTGTCACCGCCGCCGCTTTCGGGAATGAGACCGAGTGGCGGTTTGTACGTGAGCGCGTGAACCGGCGGCATGCGGCGGTTACCGGCACGACCTTTGCCGGCGAGCCCTACCACGCCAATGATGTCGATCTGCAGTGGTGGGTGGCGGCGACGCTGTGCTGGTCGGCGATTCGGGCGCATCGCCGCGTGTACGGTCGGCGTGTGGTGAACCGACACACTGCCGACCGCATCGTGCGTGATTTCGGCAGACTCGGCACCGGGCTGCGGCTGCCACCCGAAACCTGGCCCGCCACCGCCGCCGAATTTGACCGCCGCTTCGCTGCCGCACTCAACGAGCTCCACATCACCGACGAGGCGATGCTCGCCAAACGCGAACTGTTCGCCGCCCGCAAAGCGCCGCTGTGGCTGCGGGCCGCGATGCCATACGCCACCACGCTGGCAGTCGACCTGCTGCCACCAAAAATTGCCGCCGCATACGGGCATCCGGCCACGCGCATCCGCCGGTTCATCGCGTCACTCGCCTGGGTTCCACTGATTATTGCCGGGCACCTGCTGCCGCAAGCTACTCGCGCGCTGCCGGCGCGATGCATCCTGGCCAGAGTGCGCAGGGCGGCAGCAGCAGCGGGGTAGCCGCCGACGGTTCGTGGGCGGGCTACCATCGAAGTCACGGTCTTGACGGAAGGATTCCCCGTGACGATGCAGGCGAGTGCGCCCCAACCCACCGCGGATCAGCGTGATCTCGCCGAGGTGCTGCGTGAGCGTATCGAGGGTGAGGTGGATACTTCGACGCTGCGCCGCGCCGAGTATTCGAGCGACGCCTCGAACTACCGAATCGTGCCAGAGGTGGTCACCTTCCCGCGCAGCACCGAAGATCTCATCGCCATCACCGAGGTCTCACGCGAAACTGGCACCCCCCTGCATCTGCGCGGCGCGGGCACATCAATCGCTGGTAACGCGATCGGGCGCGGCATTGTGGTTGACACCTCTCGTCACCTCAACCGCATCCACAGCCTCGATCCCGAAGCCCGCACCGCCAAAATCGACCCGGGAGTGGTGGTTGCGCAGCTGCAAAACGCTGCCAAACCCTACGGGCTGCGCTTCGGCCCCGACCCCTCCACGTGGACTCGCTGCACGGTCGGCGGAATGATCGGCAACAACGCCTGCGGTTCGCACTCGCTGGCGTTCGGCCGCACCGCCGACAACATCATCGACCTTGATGTCATCGATGGTCTCGGTCGGCGATACACGGCCGCCGATGATCTGTCGGTGGTGTCGGGGCTGGATGAATTTACGCTGCGGCATCTGGCCACGATCCGCACCGAGTTTGGGCGCTTTGGTCGGCAGGTGTCGGGGTACGCGCTCGAGGCGCTGCTACCCGAACGCGGGCATTCGCTGGCGCAGCTGCTGGTGGGTTCGGAGGGCACACTCGCCACGGTGTTGGGCGCGACCGTGCGCCTCGTGGAGGTGCCGTCGGCGCCGGTGACAGTGGCTCTCGGCTACCCGTCGATGTTCGAGGCGGCCGATGATATTCCCGCGCTGCTGGCCCACAAACCGGGCGCTATTGAGGGTCTGGATGCAAGGCTCACCGAGGCCGTTCGCCGTCACTACGGTCCGGCGGCGATCGAATCGCTCCCCGATGGTGGTGGCTGGCTGCTCATCGAAATGCCGGGTGCCGATGCGGGCGATGCCCTCGCTCGCGCGAAGGCGCTCGTTGCCGATTCAGCGGCTATTTCGCACACGATCGTCGACGATGCGGCCGCGGCGGCGCGCCTGTGGCGGGTGCGAGCCGACGGGGTGGGGCTTGCCAGCCGCACCCTCGACGGTGAACAGTGCTGGCCCGGTTTTGAAGACGCTGCGGTGCCGCCCGAGCAGCTTGGTGCCTACCTGCGCGAATTCGACAAGCTCACCGCCAGCCACGGTATCGAGGGGATGCCTTACGGGCACTTTGGTGACGGATGCATCCACATTCGACTGTCGATTCCGCTCGAGCGTGACGGTGCCGCGATGCGCCGATTCATGCTGGATGCAGGCCGGTTGGTTGCCGATTTTGGTGGCTCAATGTCGGGTGAACACGGTGATGGCCGGGCGCGAAGCGAGCTATTGCCGCTCATGTATAGCGACGAGGCGATCGCCGCGTTTGGTGAACTCAAGGCGCTGTTCGACCCGCGTAACCTGCTCAACCCCGAGGTGCTCGTGCATCCGGCCCCCCTCGATCAGGATTTGCGCCGCCCGCAGGCGCTGCCGATGCCGAAGGTGCGCGGCGGTTTTGCGTGGGCGCATGATGGCGGCGATTTCACCAAAGCAACCCACCGCTGTGTGGGCATGGCGAAGTGCCGGGCCGACAACCGCGCGGCAGGCGGGTTCATGTGTCCGAGCTATATGGCCAGCCGAGACGAAACACATTCGACACGTGGGCGCGCTCGCGTGCTGCAAGAAATGATCAATGGCGAGCTCGTCGACGGCGGCTGGCGTTCGCAAGAGGTGGCCGATTCGCTCGATATGTGCCTGTCGTGTAAGGCATGCTCCACCGACTGCCCGGCGGGGGTGGATATGGCGGCGATGAAGTCGGAAACGCTGTATCGCAAATATCGCGGCCGGCTGCGTCCTATGAGTCACTATGTGCTGGGGCAGCTGCCGCGCTGGCAAAAACTCATGTCGCCGCTGGCGCCGATCGTGAACGGGATGTTTTCGGTGGGTTGGCTGCGTCGGCTGATGCTGCCGCTGGCCGGTGTTGACCGTCGCCGCTCGATTCCGAAGGTGTCGGCCAGCACCTTCTATGGCGACCGGCGTCGCGCCGAGCGCTCCGGTGAAGCGGTTGCGGCGACGGCGCCACGGGGGGAGCGCACCCGGGTGATGGTGTGGGCCGACTCGTTTTCGAACGGTTTCGCACCGGGTATCGACCACGATGTGGTGCGGGTGCTGGAAGCTGCCGGATTCGAGGTGGTGACGCCGCCGCAGCAGGTGTGCTGCGGGCTCACCTGGATTTCAACCGGTCAGCTTGATGGTGCTCGCAAACGGTTGGCGCAGCTGCTGGATGTGTTCACGCCGCTGGTCGAGGACGGCATTCCGATTATTGGTGTGGAGCCGAGCTGCACCGCGGTGTTGCGCAGCGACCTGCTGGAGCTGTTTGCGGATGATCCTCGCGCGCAGCTGATCGCGGACGCCACATTCACGCTATCGGAGGTGCTCGGTGGACGCGCCCCGGTGAAACCGAGCGATACGTTTACGCTGCCGAGCCTTGCGGGCACCGAAATTGTGGTGCAGCCACACTGCCACCAGCACGCCGTCATTGGTTTTGATGCCGACCGGAAGCTCTTGCAGCAGATGGGTGCCGAGTTGACGCAGCTTTCGGGATGCTGTGGGCTGGCCGGCAACTTCGGTCTCGAGCGCGGTCACTACGAGATGTCGGTGGCAGTGGCGGGCAATTCGCTGTTGCCGGCGCTGCGGAAGGCTTCGGATGACGCGGTGTTTTTGGCCGATGGTTTTTCGTGTCGCACGCAGGCCGATCAGCTCGCGGGGCGTGAGGGTGTGCATCTAGCGACGTTGATCGCGCAGCGGCTCGGATAGTTTTCGCGGGGGCTGGTGAACGCGGTTGTGGCCGCTACTGGCAGTCAATCGCATTAACGTATGCGTATATTGCAATACGTGCATACGACTGTCATGATGGATGCATGAACAACCTCGCGATTGATCGCGCAGCCAGCATCTTCCGCGTGCTTGGGCACGCTGGAAGGCTGGAAATCGTTGTCACGCTATTCGACGGCGGCCGAAGCGTGAGCGAGCTTGCCGAACAATTGCAGATAACCCAACCGCTGGTCTCGCAGCACTTGCGTACGCTGCGGGATGTCGGATTGGTGGCCGTCACAGTTAGTGGCCGCAACCGGATCTACGAGATCGCCGATGAGCACGTCCGACACGTGGTGGGGGATGCGCTCACCCACTCTGCGGAGCATCTCGAATATCCAGACTCGGGCGCAATAACCAACTGACAGGTTGGTCATCAACGGCACTAAAAGCCCTTACCAACAACAATGGCACCTTCGACCAAGCACTAAGGAAAAACTATGACCGAACACAAGACTGCCGAGCACACCGTCGCCGAGCATGAGCACGGTGCAAACTGCGGGCACGAAGCAATTGATCGTGGCGACCACGTTGACTACCTGCACGACGGTCACGTTCACACGCTCCACGGCGACCACTACGACGAACACCACCACGTTGCTGAGCACACCGCCGCTGAGCACCAGCACGGTGAAAACTGTGGCCACGAAGCGGTCGAACACGGTGACCACGTCGATTACATTCACGACGGCCACCGGCACGCAGCGCACGGTGACCACTTCGACGAACACTAAGTCGTAGCGGTCGCTCCCGAACAGCAAAATGGCCCCACCGAGGTGGGGCCATTTTTGTGACGAAGCACGCGCGATTGCGCAGCTTTAGTTACTGCTTTCGCCCTTGGAGGCCTGCTGCTCCTGTTCAATCTGCTTGCGCACCTCATCAATGTCGACGTTTTTGACCGCCTCGATGACCTGCTCGAGCGCCTGTGCAGGCAGTGCGCCAGCCTCGCGGAAGAGCAGCACTCCGTCGCGGAAAGCCATGAGGGTCGGGATCGATTGGATGCCCAGCTGGGCCGAGATCTCCTGGTTCGCTTCGGTGTCGACCTTGGCGAAGGTGATGTCATCATGCTTGTTGCTGGCCTCTTCATAAATAGGGGCAAACATCTGGCAGGGACCGCACCAGCCGGCCCAAAAATCGACGAAGTGGATGCCTTCGCCGGTGACTGTTTCGAGAAAATTTTCGTTGTTGAGGTCGACGGTGGCCATACCAGAGTCCTTTCAGATCGTGTGTACCGGTCGGCCGCGAACTCGGCGGTGGGATGCGGCCGCAATGAATTGGGACGCGAAACCTAGGCTTCGGGTTTTTCGACCTCGGGATCGGTTTCGAGGTCGAGTGAGGTGGCGTCGAGCTCGTCGTCTGCCGATGGTACTGGCTCGTCGGCTTCGTCGGTTACCGCATCCTCGTCGGCTCCGGCGACAGCTGAATCTTCGTCGCTTTCAACGGCTACCGGCGCAAACGCCTCGTCGGCCACTGCGGGCTCAGCAGCCGGCACATCGTCGAGTGACCCGTCTGCCGCGGTTTCTTCGGCATCGAGAGGGCTTGCGTTGTCAGCCTCGATCGGCTCGGCGTTGACGCTAACGGCGTCTGCTTCTTCGGCGGCATCGGCTGATTCGACCAGCAGTGGATCGGGCTCGGGAAGTTTGCCAGGCACCTGGTAGTGCGCGTACAGATCGTCTTCTTCGGCTGGCGAAAGGTTTTGGTCGATTTCGGTGCGCGGGGCGCTGGTGACCTGGTCTTTGGTGTAAGGAACGGTCAATCGTTTGCCGTCGCGCTCAGCGAGGTCGAGTGGCACGAAATATTCTTTGATGCCGAAAAAACCGGTTTTGACGGTCACCCAATTGGGTTCCTGAGTCTGGTCGTCGAGGTACACCTGGTCGACTCGGCCGAGTTTTTGCCCGTCGGTGCCGTAGACGGTCGACTGGAAAAGCTCCAGCAGTCGCTCTTCCGCCTCGCGCTGAGCCGCTTCTTCGGGTGTTTCGGCAGCGGGCTCGTCGGCCTTGTCTGCCTTGCCTTCTTCGCCAGCCTCGGTAGTGTCGTCAGCCTCGGTAGTGTCGTCAGTGGCATCCTCGGCGGTATCCGATTCCGATACGTCCGAGTCGGCAGCGTCAGCACCGGCTGCCTCAACCGGCTCAGTGTCGAGAGCGGTCTCGGTGAGGTCATCACTGTGGTCATCGGCCAGGTGCTCATCGTGCAGGTCGACATTCTCGTCGAAGTCAGTGCGGTCTTGCTCAGCAGCCATCGAAGACGAGTTCCTTTGTTCGCGGTCAGTACCCGAAGTTTATCGGGCCGTTCCTTGACGCAGGCTTACGGAGTGGCTCAGCTGCGAGTGCCTGCCGATTCGGATGCGTCGGAGCCTGCGGATGCGTCAGGCTGCGCGGTCATCAGGTTGGGTAGCGGCGGCAGTCGATCACTCATGGCCTCGTCTGCGGCAGTGGCGCTTGCTTGCTGGCTGGCGCGCGCCCTGCGGTAGCGCGGGCGGAGCAGCCCGAACCACAGCGCCGCGAACAGCACCGCGCACAGGATGAGCCCCGGTAGCGCGTAGCCGAGCAGGTTGATGAACCCGGCGAACGCTGCCATCAGGTCGTGCCATCCCTCACCGAGTGGCCCCAAGAACATCGGGCCCTCATCGTCGGCTTCGGCATCGGCCTGCGTCTGCGTGATGCGCAACTCTACTGTCGACATGCTGATGCGGTCGCCGAGTTCAGTGCGCTGGGCTTCGAGGCTCTGCAGCTCTGATTGGCGGCTGTCGAGCTCGCGTTCAATTTCGAGCATGTCGGCCACATTGGATGCTGCGGCGAGCATTTTGCGCAGCGATTCGATTGAGCTTTTTAGGCTGTCGATGCGCGCGTCGAGATCCACTTTTTGCAGCGAAACATCGCTCGCTTCGGTGGTGAGATATTTTGTGTCGCCGAGCGCTTTTAGCTCACCAATGAACGCGTCGTGCTGGTCGGCGGGGATGCGCACCGTGAAATCGGCACTCGGGTATTTGCGGTCGAGCTGTTCGTGACGGTGCTCGATGCGGCCCTGGAATTTGTGGGCGAGGCTCTCGAGTTCGCTCGTGGCTTCGGCAACCGATTCGGCTTCAATTTCGGTGGTGGTGGTCACCACCATGGCGGGTTCGCGCTGCACGCTTGCACTCGAGTCAGATCCGGTGCTGTCTTGATCGGCGCTGGCATTGCCACCAGCGTCCGGCTCCTGCTGCTCCGGGTATTCTTGCGAGCCTCGCGAGTGTGGCTCGCTTACCGCACTATCCGAGCTGCTCGAAGTTGCGGCGCATCCCGAAAGCAGCCCGATCGCTGCGAGCGCAATAGTGACGGTTGTGAGGGCCCGCTTCAGCCACCGATTTTTTGCCATGCATACAGCCTAGCAATGAACAGGTGTGGGGCGCGTCGGCTGAACGGACACTCCTCGTCATCCCCCTGAATGAGATCGCCTCGTTCTCGCTGCGCCACGCCGATGTCGCAATACGTCACCACATAACCGCTAAAATACCGAACCACCAGATTGCGACTAGCTCGGTTTTGGCAGCGTGGCTATTTCTGAGTGCTCTCTGGTGACGCCTTACGACACAGGAGTTATTCCATGGCAGCTCAAACTGCACATGCGCGTCGCCGCATGCTTACTCTTTCTGCTCTTTCGGTTTCGGCCCTTGTGCTCGCCGGCTGCGCCGGTGGCGGCGCAGCCGGCGGCGGTGGTGAAAATGGCGGTGTGATCACCGTCGGCACCACCGACAAGGTCGTCTCGATCGACCCTGCCGGATCGTATGACAACGGTTCATTTGCAGTTATGACGCAGGTCTACGGTTCACTGATGCGGTCAGAGCCTGGCAGCCCCGAAGTGTCGCCCGACCTGGCTGAATCTGCAGAGTTCACCTCACCGAACGTGTACACCGTCAAACTTCGTGAGGGCCTGAAATTCACGAACGGGAATGAGCTGACAAGCTCAGACGTCAAGTTCAGCTTCGACCGCCAGGTAAAGATCAACGACCCTAATGGTCCGGCATCGCTGCTCTACAACCTCGACGAGGTAGTGGCAGTTGACGACCTCACCGTCGAGTTCCACCTCAAGCAGGAAAACGACGTGATCTTCCCGCAAATCCTGTCGAGCCCGGTCGGTCCAATTGTTGACGAAGACGTGTTCTCGCCTGATGCGATCACATCGGATGAAGAAATCGTTGCCGGCGACGCGTTCGCAGGCCCATACCGAATCGACACCTACGAAAAAAATTCGCTCGTCTCGTACAAGAAAAACCCCGACTATCAGGGTGTCATCGAGGGTGGCGCAAAGACCGAGAACATCATTACCAAGTACTACGCTGACGCTTCGAACCTCAAGCTCGAGATTCAGAATGGCAGCATCGATGTGGCTTGGCGGAGCCTCTCAGCAACCGACATCAGTGACCTTCGCGGTGTGGACACATTGAAGGTGCACGAGGGCCCGGGCGGTGAGATCCGCTATCTGGTCTTTAATTTCAACACCATGCCGTACGGAGCCAAAGCCGATGGCGCCGATGCTAACAAGGCATTGGCTGTACGCCAGGCGATCGCTCATCTGATTGATCGCGATGAGCTCGCAGAGCAGGTGTACCAGGGCACCTACACGCCGCTCTACTCTCACGTTCCTGCTGGGCTGACCGGCGCCACTGAAGAACTCAAGTCGATGTATGGCGACGGTCAAGGTAAATCGAGTCTCGATAAGGCGAAGCAGGTGCTCTCTGACGCCGGCATCACTGAGACTGTGACGCTCGATCTGCAGTACTCGAACGACCACTATGGGCCCAGCTCGGCTGACGAATACGCACTGATTAAAAATCAGCTCGAAGCTTCTGGGCTGTTCAAAGTGAACCTGCAGACCACCGAATGGGGCCAGTACTCGAAGGACCGCACCGACGACCTGTACCCGGTGTATCAGCTCGGGTGGTTCCCCGACTACTCGGATGCTGACAGCTACCTCACACCGTTCTTCCTCACCGAAAACTTCCTCGGCAACCACTACGCAAACCCGAAGATGGACGAACTCATTTTGAAGCAGGCCGTCACCGCCGATGAGGGTGAGCGCGAGAAGCTACTCGGTGACATACAGAAGATTGCGGCTGAAGACCTGTCGACGCTGCCATACCTGCAGGGCTCACAGATTGCTGTGGCGAAGACCGACATCGAGGGGATCGATAAAACGCTCGACTCGTCGTACACCTTCCGTTTCGCTCTGCTCGAACGTAAACAGGGCTAACGCATCTGCAATAGGAGAGGTTGGGGATTCACTACGAGGCGTAGCGGAATCCCCAACCCCTCGTTGAGGAATCTATGACTATCAACGCAACTGCTGCGGTCGAAAACACCGAGCAGGGTGCTCGTGAAAAGCGCAGGGGCGGCGGTGCATCCCTGGGTCGCTATTTGCTGGTACGAGCCCTGCTCATCATCCCCACCGTATTTATCCTGGTGACACTGGTGTTCATCTTGATGCGCACCACCGGCGACCCGATTAGTGCCGCGCTGGGCGACCGGTTGCCGCCCGATCAACTCGCGGCCCGCATCCACGAAGCTGGTTATGACCGCCCGCTGATCGTGCAGTACCTGGAGTATCTCGGTGGTGTGTTCACCGGCGATTTCGGCACCACCGCGTCCACGCGTGAGCCGGTGATCGCGGTGTTGGCGCGCTACGGCCCGGCAACGCTCGAACTGACCGTGTACGCGCTCATCGTTGCGTTCGCGGTTGGCATCCCGCTGGGCCGTATGGCCGCCGCTCGTCGAGACAAGTGGCAGGATGCGACGCTGCGTGTCGGAGCGATTCTTGCCTACGCCACTCCGGTGTTTTTTGCGGGTCTCGTGCTCAAACTCATTTTTGGCTTGTGGCTCGGGTGGCTTCCCGTTTCGGGGCGGTCTTCGACCATGACTGAGTTGCAGCTGCGCACGCTCGACGGCGGCACCGGGATCCTGCTGATCGATGCGATTCGTGCGGGGAACGGCGCGGCGATTGCCGACGTGCTCTCGCACGCCGTTTTGCCCGCTATTGCGCTGGGGCTGCTTACCGGCGGTATCTTTCTGCGGCTGGTGCGCACCAACATGATCGGTACGCTCAGCCAGGACTACATCACCGCGGCCCGCTCTCGGGGCGTGAAGGAGGGGCGGCTGGTGCGCATCCACGCCTGGCGGCCGGCGCTGGTGCCGATTATCACCGTCGTAGGGCTGCAAGTAGCGATGCTGCTTGGCGGTGCAGTGCTGACAGAAACCACCTTCGAATGGCGCGGGCTTGGCTTCCAACTGGTCGAGTTCATTAAGGCCCGCGACTTTGTAGCGGTGCAGGGCATTGTGGCAATGCTGGCGGTAATCGTCGCAGTCACGAACTTCGTTGTCGACGCAATCGCGGCGATCATTGACCCGCGAGTGAGGTTCTAAGCATGAACTGGAGACGACTACCGATTATTTCGCAGCTACGGCAAAGCGTTGGGCTGCAGCGCGGGATGCTCATCGTCGGCCTGGTCTTGACCGGTCTGTTTATGGTGACCGCGACTTTTGCCCCCATACTGGCGCCCTACGGTTTTTCGCAGCTGCGCGACGAGAGCGGTGCCTTCGGAACCACACAGCCGCCATCGGCAGCGCACCCGTTCGGCACTACGGTGGGTGGTTACGATGTGCTCTCACGCATGATTTGGGGTTCACAAACCGCGCTCATCGTGATCGTGGTGGCAGTGGCCATGTCGATCTTCCTCGGTGTGCTGCTCGGATTGATCTCTGGTTATTTCGGCGGGTGGATTGACCGCATCCTGGTGGTTATTGCCGATGCGATTTATGCATTCCCGACTCTGCTGCTCGCGATCGTGATGTCGATCGTGATTTCAGGTGGGCGATCAGACCTCGTGGGTGGGGTGTTTGCGGCGGCCGCTTCGATCACTGTGGTGTTCATTCCGCAATATTTCCGCGTAGTGCGAGCCGAAGCCGCGAGGGTTCGGTCGGAAGCGTTTGTTGAAGCGGCTCGCGTGATCGGTACGCCAACCTGGCGCATCCTGCTTACGCATGTGCTGCGCAACTCCACGCGCACCTTGCCGCTGATCCTGACTCTGAACGCTGCCGAAGCTATTTTGACGCTCGCTGGCCTTGGCTTCATCGGGTTCGGTATCGAGCCGAGTTCGGCAGCGGAATGGGGTTACGACCTCAACCGTGCAGTGGCGGATGTTTCGAGTGGGGTGTGGTGGACAGCTATCTTCCCCGGTGTTGCGATCGTCATAGTGGTGCTCGGTCTCACGCTCGTTGGCGAGAGTTTGAACGATCTCGCCGACCCGCGTTTGCGCACCCGCGCGAGACTCGGTGGTGCGGGGCGGCGGAAGCCTGCTGAACAAACTGAAGCCCTCGTGGTAGCCACCACTGTCGCAGCTGAAGGGAACAAACAATGAGCAACAGAACCGAAACATCGCGCAGGGCTGCGAGCGACGTTGCAGCACGGCTGCGCGATTTGCGGGTCATATTTGACACCGACGGCGGCGAAGTGCGTGCGGTCAACGGGGTCACTCTTGACGTGCGTCGAGGCGAAGTGCTCGCGATTGTTGGGGAGTCTGGTTCGGGGAAGACCGTGACGGCGCGCACACTGCTCGGGTTGATTCCCGAGAATGCGCGGGTGACCGGTCAAGCCGAGCTGCTCACCGAATGGGGCAGCAGGGAAATCACCGAGCTGCGAGGCGAGGCGCTGCGCCAGGTGCGCGGTTCGGAAATCGCGATGGTGTTCCAAGAGCCTTCCACCGCACTCAACCCGGTGTTTACGGTTGGGTGGCAGCTCATTGAGGGTCTGCGCGCGCACCGCAAACTCACTAGGGCCGAGGCTCGTGCCGAGGCGGTAGCAATGCTGGATCGCGTCGGCATCCCGGATGCCAAAACCCGGGTGGATGCCTATCCGCACGAGTTTTCGGGAGGACAGAAACAGCGCATCGTAATTGCGATGGCGCTTGCGCTTGGCTCACGCATCCTGGTGGCTGATGAACCGACCACCGCGCTCGATGTGACCGTGCAGGCTGAGATTCTTGACCTACTGCGCGGTATCAAAGACGAATTCGGAACCGCCATCATCGTGATCACTCACAATATGGGGGTCGTGGCCGACCTGGCTGACCGTGTCGCTGTGATGTACCGCGGCGAAGTGGTTGAGCAGGCTGGTGTGCGAGACCTGTTCGCGTCGCCACAGCATGACTACACGAAAAAACTCCTCGAGTCGGTGCCGCGGATCGATACCGAGGATGCACCACCGCAACCGAATGCGGTAGCTGCGCCACCCGTGGTTTGCGCCAAGGGGCTTGAGATCACCTACCCGGGACGACTCGGCAAAGCACCCTTCCGTGCCGTGCAGGGAGTTGATTTTGACCTGGCACCCGGTGAGGTGTTGGGACTCGTGGGGGAGTCGGGGTCGGGCAAGTCGACGATTGGCCGGGCTATCGCCGGGCTGGTGAAGGTCACCGGTGGAATTCTCGATGTGCGGGCAAATCGACGCGAACTGGGGTTCGTGTTTCAAGACCCGGCCACGAGTTTTAATCCGCTATTGACCATCGGGGAGTGCATTGCCGAACCCATCGTGGTGCACGGCGAGGCACGTTCAGCGAAGGCCGCCGAGGGGCGGGTGCGTGAGCTGCTCGAGGCCGTGCAACTCCCGGGAGATTTTGTCCGTCGCTATCCGCATGAATTGTCGGGCGGTCAGCGTCAGCGCGCATCTCTCGCCCGTGCTCTGGCGCTCGGCCCGAAACTGCTCATTGCCGACGAACCCACGTCGGCGCTCGATGTGTCGGTGCAGGCGCGCGTGCTGGAACTATTCGCTGAATTGCAAGAGCAGTTCGGGTTCGCCTGCCTGTTTATTTCGCACGACCTCGCGGTGGTGCGTGCCGTTTCACATCGAGTGGCGGTGCTTTACCGGGGCGAAATAGTCGAGATCGGCGACACCGAGTCGGTGCTTGATCGCCCACAGCATGACTACACGAAGCGGTTGCTCGCATCGCTGCCAGTGCCCGACCCTGAGCAGCAGGCCGAACGTCGGCTAGCTCGCGTCTAATAGCTCGCAGCTTTAGCGCCAGCGTGGTGAGTGGGTCGGGCACCCCTTGAAGGGGTGCCCGACCCAGCTGCGTAGCTGCCTAGTTGAAGTCGTCCGGGTCTTTGCCGGTGCGAGTGTCGGTATCGAGCTGGGCGAGCCGTGCCAGATCGTCAGCGTCGAGCGCGAATTCGGCGGCGCCGAGGTTTTCGCGCATCCGCTCGGGATGCGACGACTTCGGGATCGCGATATTGCCGATTTCGAGGTGCCAGCGCAGCACGATCTGGGCCGGGGTGCGGCCGTATTTTTCGGCGAGCTCTTGTACGAGCGGCTTGGCAAGCGCATCCCCCCGCCGCAGCGGCGCCCACGCTTCGGTGGCGATACCGTGCTGCATGTGAAAGTGCCGCAGTTCGGGCTGCTGGAATGCCGGGTGCAGCTCCACCTGGTTCACTGCGGGCACCACATCAGCCTCTTTGATCAGTCGCTCGAGGTGGTGCGTTTTGAAATTGGCGACACCGATCGAGCGCGCCCGGCCCTCGTCGTGAAGCCGCTCGAGTGCATCCCAGGTTTCGAGATAGCGGTCGAGTGCGGGGGCCGGCCAGTGAATGAGGTAGAGGTCAACTTCTTCAAGCCCGAGCCGTTCGAGCGACTCGTCGAAGGCGCGCAGCGTGGCGTCGTAGCCCTGCATGTCTTGCCACACCTTGGTGGTGATGAACACCTCGTCGCGGTCGATACCAGAACGACGCAGGCCCTCACCGACTCCGGTTTCGTTGTTGTAGAGCGTGGCGGTGTCGATGTGGCGGTAGCCGATGTCGATCGCCTGCGCCACAAGTTCTGCCGTGGCGGCCGGATCCATCTTGTAGGTGCCGAGCCCGAGTTGCGGGATCGTGTGTCCGTCGTTAAGCCGAATATCGAGTGAGTTGGTCACAGACTGCCACCGTAGTCGCTGGCGGCACTTGGCGCATCCCGCGGGGATAGGTTTGTTGAAATCGTGAGACGACTAGGCCTGGTCGGTGTCGGGAAGCACAATCGGGGCGGTATCGGCGCGGGGAAGCGCGGTGCCGTCGCTCAGATCGGGCAACCAGGGAATTGCCACGAGCGACACGATAAGCGCCGCCACCGAAAATCCCGCGCCGATAAGCAGGCCACCCAGCGCACCCATCGCGTCGATGGCAATGCCGGCGAAGGCACTGGCGATTGCCACACCAACCAGCTGCGCGGTGCCAAGCCACCCGAACGCTTCGGCAGTGTCGCTGAACCGCACGGTGGCGCTGACGGCCGAGTTCGCGAGCGCGATCATCGGTGACGACGACATCCCGGTAACGAAAAACGCGAGGATGAACATCAACGGGCTGCCGAGCGAAAACAGCGCCAGCGTGGTGCCGATAACGCCCAGACCAACGCGCGCGGCCAGCGACCAGCGGGGCATCGCCAATAGCCCGGCGCCGAGCCCGCCAATGAGCGATCCCACCGCCGAAAGACCGAGCACGACCCCCACGAACGGGTCCTCGTGACCGAAGTGGGCGATCGCTGCCGCATCCAGTGCGCCCCAGGTGCCGATTCCAAACATGAAGACGACGGTCATGATCAGCACGACCGGCTCGCGCAGCACGGCCCCCATTTTTCGTGGCGAGTTGGGGATGCGCACCTGCCCGATTGGCTTGGAAGTCACGAACCAGGTGCCACCGACAAGCAGCACTGCCGAGCACAGCAAAATCCCGGTGCGCGGACTGAGCGTCGCCGCGATGATGGTGGTGAGCAGCGGCCCGAGAATCCAGATGATCTCTTGCAGTGTCGCGTCGATAGCGAACACGGTGTTGATGCGCGAGCTATCGGTGATCTTGGGGTAGACAGTGCGCACCGCCGGCGGAATTGGCGGGATAGTGAGGCCGGTGATGAACACGAGCGGGAATAGCAGCTGGATCGGGGGAGTGGTGAGCCCCAGGATGGCGAGTGTGAGCGAGCTCAGCGCGATGGTGGGCACGAGCACGGTGCGCATCCCGAATCGTGAGAGCAGCCGGCCGCCAAGGGGTCCGGCGATTCCCTGCCCGATTGCGAATGCGGCGATCGTAAACCCGGCGGCGGTGAAGTCGCCGTAGGTCTGCTCGATGTGGATGAGTAGCGCCACCGACAGCATCCCGGCGGGAAAGCGCGCCAGCAGCTGCGAGAACAGCAGCCGCGCGACGTGACGGATGCGGAGGGCTTCGAGATAAATGCGCACGGGGCTCCTCTCATTGGTCGATGCGGCTGCGGATGACTGAACCCGCCAGGGGCTGCAATTGGATGCGTGCCCGGCGAGTTCGATGTCAGGAAATACTAGCGGGGGTCGGACACCTGCCAACCCGCTTCACGCAGCGCGGCGCGCGCGGCGTCTTTCACCGAGTAGGGGATGTGTTCGCCGCGCACTTCGCGGGCGAGTTCGTGGCCGTTACCGCCGATGAAGATGACGTCGTTTTCGGTGGCGATTGATACCGCTTTGGCGATGCCTGCGGCCGGGTCGGCAACCTCGTA
The DNA here is from genome assembly GCF_036577665.1 of Gulosibacter sp. GYB002. Classification (NCBI taxonomy): domain Bacteria; kingdom Bacillati; phylum Actinomycetota; class Actinomycetes; order Micrococcales; family Microbacteriaceae; genus Gulosibacter; species Gulosibacter sp. GYB002. Next base: position 100,589 of record NZ_JARBDD010000009.1, read on the forward strand.
CACCTCGTGTTCGGGGAACTCTTTGTGGAGAGTGTCGAGCAGGGCCGCGCGAATGGCGGCGGGGTCTTCAAATCGAGGGTTGTAGTCGGTGATGACCACCACATCGGCGATGGCTGCGGCGCGGGCCATATCGGGGCGCTTGGTGGTGTCGCGGTCGCCGTCGGCGCCAAACACGGCGAAAAGCTTGCCGCGGGTGAGTTGGCGCAGGCTCGACAGCACGGTGCGCATCGAGCCGGGGGTGTGGCCGTAGTCGGTGTAGATGCGCGGGCCGGGGCCGTCGGGGTTGACCACGTCGAGTCGGCCCGGCAGAGTGACTTGCAGTCCACCGGTGGCTTCGAGTGCCGCGGCGATCTGTTCGAGCGGGGTGCCGGTTTGGGTGAGCGCCACAATTGCGAGCGCGGCATCGAAGGCGACGAACCAGCCGGGCTGGCTGACGCTGCTATTGAGGGTGTGGCCGTCGCGGTGGGTGAGCGTGAAGTCGGTGCGGGTGAGCGAGACCTGTTCGGCGGTGAAATACCAATCGGCATCGCACTCGGTGCGGGTGGTGACCGTTTCTACCGGCACCGAGGCGATCGAGGCGAGTTCGCAGCCCCAGTCATCATCAATGGAGATCACGCCGCGGTGGGCGCGCTCAGGAGTGAAGAGTTCGGCCTTAGCGGCGAAATATTCGCGCATATCGGCGTAGTCGTCGAGGTGGTCCTGTGAGAGGTTCGTGAAAATTGCCGAGTCGAACACGAACCCGTCGACGCGGTGGCGGGTGAGGGCGTGGGCAGACACCTCAAGAGCGGCCACTGCAACCTGCTCGGCACGCATCTCGGCGACGAGTGCGTGCAGGTAGTCGCTTTCGGGGGTGGTGAGTCCACCGCTGCGTTCGGTGGACACGATCCGCTCGCCGATGCGCTGCTCTACGGTGCTCGACAGGCCGCTGCGGACGTGCAGCGCATCAAGCAGTGCGAGCAGCAGGTAGCAGGTGGTGGTTTTGCCATCGGTGCCGGTGACACCGATCAGCGTGGGGTTTCCTGCCTCGGTGCCGTAGACCAGCGCCGCAGTTTTGCCGAGGAGTTCGCGTGGCGCATCCACCACGATGATTGGCAGCCCGGTGGGCCGCGCATATTCGACACCTGCCGCGTCGGTGAGCACGGCGAGAGCGCCGGCGCGTTGTGCGGCGGCTGAGAACTCGGCGCCGTGGCGACGGGCTCCGGGAACGCCAACAAAAAGATCACCGGCGCTGACCGAGTTAGTTGAGCTTGAGACTCCGGTTACGCGCAGCTGTCCGCTTGCGGCCGAAACGAGTTGGGCACCGGGCAGTAGCTCAACGAGTTCTTGCAAGGTGCGGCCGCGGGTTTCGGCGGGTTCGGTCATGGTTGGTCCTCAATCTGGCAGGGGTGCAGTGCGGTGACGGTTTATTGTCTCGCATTCGTCGGCGGGTGAGGATGCGGCGGGCCGGATGCGGGCGAAGCGGCGGAAATGTCGGTGGCTGGTGATGGAGTTGTGCACAGCAACTGATGGGAGGTGTGAATTGCTTGTTGATAGTTGGTGGAAAAGCTCGCCGACACGCCGATTTGCTGTGGAATTTCATGTGGAGAACTACACGCTTGTAATACAGCATCTAGTGGTGTTAGCCTCATCAGGCACAAGATGTTGTGGCTGACGAGAGTTGTAGCGGCGGTCGCAACCCATTCGCTAACGGGCACGAGCCGATCCAGTATTAGCTCCGCATCCCGCCGGTAATTTCCAGATCAAATCACTAAATCGAGGCCCCTCAAATGACTATTTCTGTGTACAGCAAGCCCTCCTGCGTCCAGTGCACTGCCACCTACCGTGCCCTCGATAAGCAGGGCATCGAGTACGAAGTGTTCGACCTGTCGGAAGACGAGAAAGCGCTGCAGACGGTGAAGGAGCTCGGCTACCTGCAGGCTCCGGTGGTTGTTGCCGGCGACGACTCGTGGTCGGGATTCCGCCCCGACAAGATCAACGAGCTCAAAAACCTGCTCTCGGCCTAGGAGTCGCAATGGCCAGGCTGATCTACTTTTCGAGCGTGTCTGGAAATACGCAACGATTCGTAGAGAAACTTGGTCGCGAAGCTCGTCGCATCCCGCTGCGCACGAGCGACGACACGATTCTCGCCGATGAGCCCTTCGTGCTCATCGTGCCCACCTACGGTGGCGGCACCACCAAGGGCGCCGTCCCCAAGCAGGTGATCAAGTTTCTCAACGTGCCAGACAATCGGGCACTCCTGCGCGGGGTGATCGTTGGCGGCAACACTAACTTCGGCGTCGGCTACTGCCTTGCGGGCGACATCATCGCCCGCAAGTGCAATGTGCCGGTGCTCTATCGATTCGAACTCTTTGGCACCCCGGAAGATGCCGAAAAAGTGAACCGGGGGCTCGACCAGTTTTGGCAACAAATGGAGGCAGTGGCGTAATGACCAGTACCGATCAGAACACTCACAGCGAGCTCGATTTTCACGCGCTCAACGCGATGCTCAACCTTTACGATGCGAACGGCCAGATTCAGTTCGATAAAGACCGCGAGGCCGCACGCGCGTACTTCCTGCAGCACGTTAACCAGAACACCGTGTTTTTCCACGACCTCGACGAGCGGCTGCGCTACCTCATCGACAACGAGTATTACGAGGCCGAGGTTATCGACCAGTACTCGCGCGAATTTATCGCTGAACTGCGCGACCACGCCTTCAAACAGAAGTTCCGTTTCCCCACCTTCCTGGGTGCGTTCAAGTTCTACACCTCGTACGCGCTGAAAACCTTCGACGGTGGCCGCTACCTCGAACGCTTCGAAGACCGCGTGCTGATGGTTGCGCTCGGGCTCGCACGGGGCGATGAAAAACTTGCTCGCAAGCTCGTTGATGAGATGCTCTCGGGACGTTTCCAGCCGGCAACCCCCACCTTCCTCAACGTTGGTAAGCGGCAGCGCGGCGAGTTCGTCAGCTGCTTCCTGCTGCGCATCGAAGACAACATGGAGTCGATCGGTCGCTCGATTAACTCGGCGCTGCAGCTTTCGAAGCGTGGCGGCGGTGTTGCCTTTAACCTCTCAAATATCCGCGAGGCGGGCGCTCCGATTAAGCAGATCGAAAACCAGTCGTCGGGCATCATCCCGGTTATGAAGCTGCTCGAAGACTCGTTCTCGTATGCGAACCAGCTCGGTGCTCGTCAGGGTGCCGGTGCCGTTTACCTTTCGGCACACCACCCCGACATCCTCAGCTTCCTCGACACCAAGCGTGAAAACGCCGACGAGAAGATCCGCATCAAGACCCTCTCACTCGGCATCGTCATCCCCGACATCACCTTCCACCTGGCGAAGAAGAACGAGCCGATGTACCTGTTCTCGCCCTACGATGTCGAGCGCGTGTACGGCAAGCCGTTCGGTGACATTTCGATCACCGAGCACTACTACGACATGGTTGATGACGACCGCATCCGCAAAACCCGCATCGATGCCCGTCAGTTCTTCCAGACCGTTGCCGAGATTCAGTTCGAATCGGGTTACCCCTACATCCTGTTCGAAGACACCGCCAACCGGGCCAACCCGATTGCCGGCCGGATCAACATGTCGAACCTCTGCAGTGAGATTCTGCAGGTGAACTCGCCCTCCACCTACAACGCCGACCTCAGCTACGAGCACATCGGTGACGATATTTCGTGCAACCTTGGCTCGATGAACATTGCCATGGCAATGGACAGCAAAAACCTCGGCGAAACGGTTGAAGTGGCGATTCGCGGCCTCACCGCGGTGAGTGACATGAGCTCGATCGACTCGGTGCCGTCGATCCGTGACGGTAACGCGAAGTCGCACGCCATCGGCCTCGGCCAGATGAACCTGCACGGCTACCTCGGTCGTGAGCGCGTGCACTACGGTTCGGAAGAGGGTCTCGATTTCACGAACATCTACTTCTACGCCGTGCTGTTCCACGCAATTCGCGCGTCGATGACCATCGCCCGTGAGCGCGGCGAGCGCTTCGACGGGTTTGAAGAGTCGAAGTACGCCACCGGTGAGTTTTTTGACAAATACATCGACCAGGAGTGGGCTCCCGCCACTGAGCGCGTGCGTGAACTGTTTGAGGGGCACGATATTCCCACGCAGGACGACTGGCGTCAGCTCAAGGCCGATGTGCAGCAGTACGGCATGTACAACCGCAACCTGCAGGCGGTGCCGCCCACCGGGTCGATCTCGTACATCAACAACTCGACCTCGTCGATTCACCCGATCGCCTCGAAGATCGAGATCCGTAAGGAAGGCAAGCTCGGGCGCGTGTACTACCCGGCACCATTCCTCACCAACGACAACCTCGAGTATTTCGAGGATGCATACGAGATCGGCTACGAAAAGATCATCGACACCTACGCGGCGGCCACCCAGCACGTCGACCAGGGACTGTCGCTGACGCTGTTCTTCAAAGACACGGCGACCACGCGCGATATTAACCGCGCGCAGATCTACGCCTGGACCAAGGGCATTAAGACGATCTACTACATCCGCCTGCGTCAGATGGCGCTGGAGGGAACCGAAGTTGACCAGTGCGTGAGCTGCATGCTCTAGCGTCGACGCGCTGATACGTGGGCGGAGAGAATCGCAACTTGGGTTCTCTTCGCCCACGTTCCTTTTGTGTGCAGTCGGCGGCACTCGGGACAAGTTAGGTGAACCTAACTTAGGATGAGGTCCATGATTCAACTTCCGACACCAAAAACTGACAAGCAGCGATTTGAAATGCGGCGCCGGTCTGTCACGCTTGATTCAATTGAACACCGCGGTCCGCAACTCGTACGTTGCTGGTTTAGCGGCGACCTCGAAGACTTCGTCTCACCGAATTCGGGCGACCATGTGAAACTACAGGTGCCCAATGGTGACGGTAACCTGGTTGCTCCGCGAATTGATCCCGAAACGGGGCGTCCCGCGAATCGAGCCGAACTCGGGCTGCGCGACATGACACCGCGCAAAGTGGAAGGTGGACGCGTTGCAATCGATATCGTGCGCCACAGTGGAGGAGTTATCGGGTCCTGGCTCGAGCACGCATCGGTCGGTGATCGATGCGCATTTCACGGCCCGCGGGGCACGAAGACCATTGTTGAGCCGCTCGACGAGCTCATTGCCGTGGTCGACCTCACAGCGTTGCCAGCGGCTGAGCGTCGGTTCACGGAGCTTGGGATTCCGGGCAAACTGCATCTGATTGGTGAGGGAGTTGACGAGCTCGAACTTCCTAATAACGTGGCGGTCACGGCAACGCCGTACGACGTGGAGTGGCGGGAAGTGATTCCCGGTGTACTTGATGACATTCCACCCACCGGCGCTGTACTCGTGTGGGGAGCGGGAGAAGCGCGAGGGGTTTCGGAGCTACGTGCTGCCTTACGTCAGCGGGTGCGTAGCGGTCTGTTCGGGGCATTCAACGGGTACTGGCAGCGGGGTATCGCTGAGTTTGACCACCACGCCGAGCTGCCGCAACCGGCTACACACTGATCATCACACGGCGGGGCTGATGGTCTTTACCGTGTGTTCGATGGCATCGGGAAGCACCGCCTGCCACCACACGGCATCGTGTCCGCCGGCAACCATTGTGTAATCAATGAGCGTGCCCTGTGCCTTAAGAAGAGCCGCGGCATGGCGAACATCACGCTGGAGATCCCATTCAGTTGCTCCAACGTGAAGGAGCAGCGGGCTCGACATTGGTGTAACTGCGCGGGTCCAAAACCAATCGCCAGTGCGCTCCCAAAACCCGCCTTCGTTTGGCCACCACAGTGACGGTGACTGTGCGATCCCCGCAGTGACAAGGCATGGGTGATAGGTCGTTGCCATCGCGGTGAACAGGCCGCCGAGGCTTTGTCCGACGGCGATAAGTTGGGTGTCGGCTGAAAGTGAGGCTGCGTCGCGAACCTGTTTCAGTAGCTCGCCGAGCGTGTCGCCGGTCGTGGTGTAGTCGAGTTGCCGCTGCTGACTGCCCCCAGACTCGAGAAACAGAGCGTGGACTGGTGGGAGGCGCTCGGACTCAATTTTCGTGTTGAGATCGGGCACGATCGGATACTGTTCGCGCCACACTTCGCCGTCGCAAAACAGCAGGGTGGGTGAATCATGCTTCGCGTGCGGGTGCGACCAGCGGTGCAGAGGCAAAGCAGCATCATTAACCGGGCTGCGTACCGGCGACAGCGTTGCTGTTTCAACGGGTGGATGCGTGTGGAGGCGGCGCTTCGGAGCATTCGTTCCAGCGGCAATGGCGAATGGGGTGGGGGACAGCTTGTTTGGTGCATGTTCCCGTGCCGTCGGGTCGGTGAACGCCGCTTGGATGAGGGCACGAAGTGCGGCTCGCGGTGCATGGTGTGGGGCGGTTGGTTCGGGCAAGCGTTCAGGGAGTAGCGCGAACAGGTAGGTGCCGATCCAATCTGCAGGCATGCGTAAGGTCAGCGTGTGCAAATTCGTTTCTGACACTGAATCCATCAGCGTGTCGGTGGGCGCGAATGGATCGCTCACCTTGTTGAGCATGACGCACACGCCGTTTGGTGCCACGCCGTACCAAACAAACGTAATGAGGCAATCGCCTTCATCGCAATCTTCGACGAGTGGTGTGCCCGATGCGGTGAGTTCGCCAGCAATTTGTTCCGCCATGACTTCCCGGCGCTGCCGACACGGTGTCGCTTCCAGCAACTCGGCTATTTGCTCAACACGCTGAGTGGTTGTCCGGGGCAGTGCCCATGGTCGGGCCGTATGGGGTGGTGTTGCGCGCTGCAGAGTTAGCGAGGTGTGTGATGGGCTGTCGCTGCTCGGGTCAGCTGTCGAGGCTGAAGCAGGTGGTGAAGTCATTTGGTAGTTCCGGGGTGAGGGATGCGGCCAACAACAGGGCATAAACTTAGGTAAGCCTAAGCTTACTTAGGTCTGGGTGTGGTTGTTGCACCCGAGTTGAAAACCAGGAGGATACATGCCAGAAACCAGTGTTCAGCAGCAGCTTGTTATGCACCTCAGCGAGCTACTCGAGCGTGATGCGGACAAGATTCCAGTTGGTGACAATCTGGTTGATTGGGGGCTTGATTCGGTGCGCATGATGGCACTGGTCGATCGACTTCGTGTCAATGCTCCGGGCGTCGAGTTTGCTGACGTTGCCGAGACCCCAACCGTTGAGGCGATTGTGGCAGCGGTGGAGGGACTGCAGTGATCCTCGGTAGCCAGCCAATCCAGGCCGGGAAGCATCCACGCAACATCGACTCGCGTGTGTCAGCGGAGGTGCTTGCTGTGCCTGAACCACCGCTACCCGAGCTCACGTTGAGACAGATGACGATGCGCCGTGCAGAACCATACGGGGAAGACCTGCGCAATATCTACGAGTGGATGAACGCTGATCACGTTGCACCCTATTGGGAACAAGCGTGGACGATGAGTCGCTGGCAGCGGCACTTGGAGCAGATGTACGCCCACACTTACGAACGTCCCTACATCGTTGACGTTAATGGTCGACCAGGTGCCTACATCGAGTTGTATCGCGCTGCACGAGATTGTGTGGCTGACCATTACCGAGCTGACAGGTACGACATCGGGCTACATGGCGCCATTGGTGCTCGGGAGTTGGTGGGGAAGAACCTTGCGTTTCTTTTCTGGCTGGACGTTATTCCAGCCATCTTTGCCGCGGAGCCCGAGTGTGAGTCGATCATCACCGACCCTGCTGCGTCGCATCCAGTAGCAGTCCGCCTCGACCAGGTAGTCGCAGACCGTGTGGGTGGAGAGAACTTAGGCGAGGTCGAGCTGCCGCATAAACGTGCGGTGCTCTTCCGTTTTGGGCGAATCAACTAGATAGCTGATTGCAGCCGAGCCCTACCGTCTGGGAGGTGGCAAGTGAACTCCTCCCAGACGGTACACGTTCTCTGCACCTGTCAAATAGCGCGATTCAAGCTCAACTGTGCCGCTCTTCAACTGCTGGGCTCAGACGCGCCCAGCTTGCAACGACGGTGGCTTCTGTGGGGCCATAGGTATTGATCAGCTCAACTGAACTGGGGGCACACTCGTGCCATTCAGCAACCCGCGCTGGTGAAACCCCTTCGCCGCCAATGACGACCAGGCGTAGCGTGCTGGGAAGTCGGGCAATCCCGGCGCGCATCGCTCGCACTAGCTCGTGCCAGTATCCGGTAGGAAGGTCAAGTACTGTGATGCCATCGGCCTCGCACGCGCGAAGCCAATCGGGGATGTTCTCAAGCGCCATCGTGCTACGTGGAATAAGCGTCGCACCTTCGGTGAGAGAGCAAAACAATTCTTCAATACTGGTGTCAAAATGCACCGGCGCGAACTGTGCAACGCGATCGCCGCGTCGTGTTTGCATATACTCGTGCGCACCGACGAGCCAGGTCGAGAGTGATCCGCGCTCGATCCCGACGGGTTTCGGCTTACCGGTTGATCCGGATGTTGTGATGACGTAAGCGAGCGACGAGGCGAGTTTGGGGTCGTCAAGGGGGAATGGGGGAGTCGCAGGGCTGTCGCTGCTGATGATGTCTGTTACTTCTGGAGGCGAGAAGCGTGCAGCCGCGCTGACATCTAGGCAGGAATGTGTGGGCGCAATGAGCGCATCAAGCGAAACGGCTTCAGCTGTGCGTGCGCGCTGACTAGCTTCCTGCTCGCCCGCCGGCATGGGGACAAAGGCTGCCCCGGCCATAAGGGTGGCAAGAATGCTAACGGCCCCCTGTGATCCGCGGTCAATGCATACTCCTACGCGGTGTTCGCGCCCCACTCCAGCGCTGTGTAACTCATGGGCAAGAGCGCATGCCGAATTCCAGAGTTGAACGTAGGAGACTGTCCTCGTGGGTTCATCAAAGGCCACTTGGTGGGGGTGCCTGTTCACCACGTCACCAAACCGTGCGATCAGGTCCTCGACCCGCGGAGAGGTTTGCGCTACAACTGATTCACGCGAGTTGGGATCGGTCAGAGTTTGCAGCGCGCGCACAAACTGGTTGAGGAGTTCGCTGCTCTGGGCGGCCGCGTCGAATAGCGGGGTGTCGGGGTGATCTGTCTCGATGCTCACATCCCCGCCAGGCATTGAGCGGATTGCAATGGCAGGTGCGGTGGCTGGTCCAGTTGCGAGGATGCGTGCAGCAGCGGTGAGGTTGCCGACGCGCAGTTCTAAGGTGAACGGAATGATGTTGATTACCAGGTGTGGGTGTCGTGAATCATTGTGTGACAGCACCTGACGGCGGGCTGTTTCGGCCCTGAGGAACTGGTGCTCCCTTGCCTCGTTGAGTATCACTTGGCACCGTTCCACTAGCGTGTCAACAGGTGCGACATCAACCACGACGGGTACAAGGTTCATCGCAGTCATGGGAGTTCGGAGTTCGAACGGACGACGGCTCAAGAACGGCACGGCGAGGTGAACGCGGTGGAGTGGTTCGGGCGTCGGGAGACCCCCACCGAGCCCGTGTGACTGTTGCATCGCGGATGCAGCCAGTGCGGCGGCAGCCAACGCCAACGCAGGGTTGCGGAGGCCCTCGTTTCGAAGGTGCCGAATTGCGCGTGGTTGGCCCTGGCGTGCCTCGAGTTGCGGGGTGAGGGGGAGGGGTGCGGAAGTGAGGTTGTCGCGCCACCAGCGCAGGTCGTCATCAGCTGGCGGCGACGTAACGGCCTCGCTAGGTTCGGCGGGGCGCTGCGGCGGTTTGGAACCCGTGAGTTCGCAGTCGATGAGTCGCGCTAGATGATTCAGTAGCAGTGACCAGCCATATCCATCGACCGCAAGATGTGAAACTGCAAGGATCAGGGTGTCGCTCGCGGTGTCGGTGCGCGAAATCAGTGTGGCGGAAGCTAAAGGGCCCGTTTCTGGTGCGAAGCCTGTCTCGGTGATGTCGCGCACGACGCGGTCAAATTCGACTGCCGATCCGACACATTTCGAGGTGAAGGGTGGCTCCTGGCCGGAGCTGAACACACCCGGGAAGCGCTCCGCCAGCGGTCCATCGGTCATGAGCGCAAAGCGGCTTCCGAGCAGGGGGATGTGCTTTGAAAGCTGTTGCCACGCATTTCGCACTGCCTCGCGGGGTAGGTGCGTGTCGTAATCAAAGGCATGCACGGTACTGAACGCCGACAGGTCGCTTGCGAGGAGAGCGGCGAACCAGAGTTCTTGTTCAGCGGGCGTGGCCTTACGAATTGCTGTGTCCATGACTCTTTCTTGTTTGGGGTGAGGCGTCCTGGTGCGCCGGGTACCAGGAGTTGAAGATCTCGCAGAACTCAACGCTATATTAGGTATGCCTTACCTAAGATTGGAGTCGCGTGTTGAGTCGTCTCCAAGCAGCATCAGCAGAAAGAGTGTCTATGGCGACGGCACGGCCGGTTTCCACATCGCAGCGTCGGAACAGCAGCATCGACTGCTCAATCGGGAAACCAATTCGCGGAAGCAGCGTGCGAGTCCTGAATGATCAACTTGTGCCCTGCGCCGAAGGAGAAGTTGGCGAACTCTATCTTGCTGGTCCCATGCTTGCTCGAGGATATCTCGGCAGGCCAGGGCTGACTGCGGAGCGATTTGTCGCCGATCCTTATGGGCAACCCGGATCGCGAATGTATCGAACCGGTGACCTGTGTGCGTGGGAAAATGGGCGTCTTACCCACCGCGGTCGGAGTGATGACCAGGTAAAGATCCGCGGCTTCCGTGTGGAACCCGCTGAACTCACCAAGGCCCTGGAAGCCATTCCCGGGGTGGCCGAAGCCGCTTCCTTCGCGGTGCATGTCGGCGATACGTCGCGACTTGTTTCCGCGGTTTCTCGCGGCGCACCGAGCGACGCTGAACTCACTGCTGCCCTTGCGCGGCAACTGCCTGACTACTTCATTCCCTCATTCATCCTCCGCACCGCGGCGTTGCCTCGCACCCCTGTGGGGAAGATCGATTTTCGAGCCTTGCGTGACTTGGCTGTTCAGCAGCTTGTCGATGAGGACGCTAGTCACTCCAGTGGTGTCGAAGACAGCGAAGTGGTGAGCCTGGTCCGCAACCACATGCGAAAGATCCTCGCTGCTCCGATTGCCGAAGACCAGAGTTTCTTTGAGCGGGGAGGCCACTCGCTGAGTGCGCTGCAGCTCATGACCGACCTAGCCGAACGCTTCGACGTTGTCCTCTCACTGCGTGACCTCTTCGCTGCTCCAACTCCCGTCGAGCTTGCGCGACTCATCCGAGAGAAACCCGCAAAAAACAATGCTCAAGATCTCGAGTCTGCCAAAGCACAGGACCGACACTCAGCTCATCAACTGAGCCCAGCACAACAACGCATTCTGTTGGCAGCACGCGTCGATGGGCATGCCGCCTACCAGATTCCGGTTCGTTGGGTTTTGCAGACCAGTGGAGCCGGGCTCACCCCGCAACAGTTGCAAGCTGCATGGCAAGAGACAGCCCTTCACCATGAAGCGATGCGAACGAGTTTCCCGAATATTGACGGTAGGCAACAGATTCACGTGCACAGTGATGCTCCAACGCTGCGCATTCTGCCAGGCACTAGTCAATCTGCCAGCGACGTCATCGATACCGAGCTTGCTCACTTGCTCGAAACGACCATTAGCCCAGAGGATGCACCACCAGTCGCCATATGCGCAGCTGTGCGCGATGACGGTGGGTACGAGATTGCTCTCGTAGTACACCATGCCCTCACCGATGAGCATGGGCTTCGCATCCTGCTCAATGACTTCGCTGCCGCATGCGAAGCGCAGTTGACTGGCGAACAACAGATTTCTTTCGCTGCACTTCCATGGACTACCAACGAGTTTGCGGCTGCTCAGCACCGATTCGAAGCACAGCGTCATGATGACGAGCTCGCTTGGTGGGGCGAGCAGCTAAGTGGCCATCAGGGGGCGGGCAAGTTGCCGACAGAACCGACAGGAGCCCTCAAGACAGTCGGCCATTCGCTCTGTCCCCTCAACATCGCGGCGCGGGAAAGACTCACGGCCGTCACCGCAACACGCAGTATCACCCCGTTTATGCTCATCCATGCTGCAGTTGCGCTGGTACTTGAACGAGTACGTGCCGGTGACGATCTTCTACTTGCGTCTGCAGTTGCTGGACGCGAACTCGTCGGTGCCGAACAGATGGTTGACTGCGCGACGAATACAGTCGTGGTGCGTCACAGTGGCATCGGTGACGGTACAGTGCGCGAGTACCTCGACACTGTGCGCGACAGTGTGCTGAGCGCGCTCGAACACTCCACGGTGTCGTTCTCCGCAGTGCAAGCAAAATACGGTGACGGCGTTAACCTGGCGGATGTATTCGTAAGTTCATTTGACGAGCGTGAAACTGAAACCACGCGTGGCTCCGTCAGCATCAAGGCACACATAATTCCACCGCGCTCACCAAAAGCGCCGCTTTCTTTTGCGCTGGTCGACGGCGAAGCGGGAGCGACAACCGTGCTCGAATACGATGCTTCACGCATCAGTGACTCGCGAGCACGCGGGCTTACTCGGGCCGTTGCCCACATCGCGGGTGAGCTGTTGCGAGACGCGAACTTGAATCGTCCTCTGCGAGAGCTTGAGTTGGTTCCTGCTGCAGAAAAGAAACGCTTGCTCGGCGACTGGGCAGGTGAGGAACATGGCCAACCGCTTGCAACATTTGGCCAGCATTTTCTGCGTGCGGTGGAGCGATACCGGAACCAACCGGCACTCACTGCCCAGAAGGTTGGCGAAACCGGTTCAATGCATGCGCTTCACACCATGAGCTACGGCGAGCTTGCAGACAAGGCGCTTCGACTCGCTGTCTACTTGCGACGAGTGTGTGCTGTTGCCGAGCAGGATACTGTCGCGGCGGCAAGTGAGCGTACCTTCGACATGGTCATTGCTCACGTGGCGACGCTGCTCAGTGGGGCGACCTTCATGGCAGTCGAGCCAGACACCCCAGCCGAGCGGCAAGCGCAGATGATGGAGCTCATGCCGCCGAGCGTAGTACTCACGAGTGGGTGTGAAGACGAAATTGAGGTGCCTGAGACTGCACTGCACCTCCGTCTTGATTCTGCCGCAATGCGCGATGCGCTGGCGGAGATTCCTGGGCACGCCCTCGATGCTTTTGCTCGAGGGATCCGTGACAGCACCGACCCAGAGCGGCTCGAGAGCACGGCGTATGTGATTTTCACGTCCGGTTCGACCGGTACACCGAAAGCGGTGGCCGTGCCGCATCGGGGAATCACCAAGCTCATCGTTACACAACGCAACCGATTCAGTGCTGCACTGGGTAAACGGGTGCTGTATTTTGCCAGCCCATCATTCGACGCAGCGTTTTGGCAGCTGTGCGGCACTCTTTGCGAAGGCGGCGAGTTGGTGGTGATCCCGAACGCACTTCGCCTGCCGAGCCGCGAGTTTGTCGAGTTCATCCGTGATCAGCGAATCGACGCGGTTTCGGTGCCGCCGAGCTTCCTGGCGGCGCTCCCCGACAAACCGTGTTTGCCCACTGACGTTGAACTCATTGTGGGGGCCGAACGACTCTCGCGTGAACTCGCCCGTGAATTCAGCATGACTCACCGAATATGGAACGCCTACGGGCCCACAGAAGCAACAGTAAATACCAGCACCCATCGGGTGGAAGCTCAAGCGGGTGGCGCTGTACCCATAGGCGTGCCTGATCCGGGGACGCGATGCTACGTGGTCGACACCCAGAACCACCTGGTTCCGATTGGGGTTCCCGGCGAACTGTTGATTGGAGGGGAAGGGGTTGCACACGGATACGTGGGTGACACCGAGAGCACTCTCCGTGGCTTCTTCGCCGACCCGTTCAGAGCGGGTGAACGTGTGCATCGCAGCGGAGATTGCGTCGAATGGAACGCCAACGGTGAACTCATGTTTATCGGACGCCTCGACACCCAGATTAAAGTGCGTGGATTCCGTATCGAACCAGGCGAAATCGAGCGCGCCCTTGAAGGCCTTGCGGGGGTGCGACAAGCGGCTGTAGCGGTTCGGAGCGTGGAATCAGGTCACGAACAGCTTGTTGCCTACGTGGTTCCTGCAGCGGGAACGCATCTTCTGGAATCAGATCTTCGCGCTGTTTGCCGACAGCGGATGCCCATACAACTCGTGCCAGACCGGATTGTTACGGTTGGGGGCCTTCCGCGTCGTGCCTCCGGCAAGGTCGATCTGGCAGCGCTTCCCGAGCCGCCTGCACTGAACGGCGGAAGGAACTACGCATCCGACCTGGAGCGTCGGGTTGCCGATATCTTTACTGAGGTACTTGAGCTGACTGATCGCTGCGGGCCGGAAGATGATTTCTTCGCGCTCGGAGGCAATTCGCTGCTTGCCGCACAGCTCATCGACAAGCTCGCTTCGCTTTCAGCAGCTGGAACTCCAATGGCATTCAGCGATCTGCTGAGTGCGTCTACGCCCCGCGCCTGTGTTGCGTTCCTCAACAGCACAACTGATCAATCTCAAGAAGATCGTTCTTGGCGCAGTGACCCCCTCGGCATGGAACTGTTCATACGTGGGAATCCCGACTCACTTCAGGAGCCCGTATGGTTTGTGCCTCCACTCGCGGGGATGAGTTGGGGGTATGCACCGCTACGGAACTTCATCGACTCTCCCCACAGCCTCATTGGCCTGCAGGCACACAACCTCAACGGCCAGGTCAAGGCGGTTGTCGACTTTTCAGAGCTGGTGAGCGACTGGGCCGACCTCATTGTCCGGCGCGCAACCGACGCGCCAGTTCATTTGGTCGGCTGGTCGTTCGGCGGTGCCGTGGCTCATGGCATCGCGGCAGAGCTGCAACGTCGCGGTAGGGAAGTTGGTTTGCTTGCGCTCCTCGATGCCTATCCGCGTGCTGAATGGGGAAGCCAGGCACCAACGCGAGCGGAAACCTTCCGGTCGGCACTTGGCATGCTCGGCGTCGACATTGATCTCGAACGCGCGGCAGTACTCACCGACGAAGAGGCGGGAAGGCTGCTCTCCGAAGCAAACCCGTTGCTCAGCGGTCTGACTCAGTTCGACCCGAAATGCATGGTCGACAACTTTCATGCCGGGCCGAAACTCGAGGCGTCGGCAAAACGACAGACCTATCGCGGCAACATGTTGTTTTTTGAAGCTGCGCGCTCTTCTCACCGTCTTGCGATCGACTGGCGAAGCTGGTTGCCCTACGTTGACGGACACATCCGCCATGTGACAGTCGACAGTACGCACCAAGACATGCTGTCGCTCGACACCATCAGCGTCATCGGCCCGCAGATCAATGCAGAACTGCACCGGTTGGCTGCGGAACAGGAGCTGTAATGAAGAATGCAATAGAGCGTGGGCCACGAACCGATAAATCGCAGGCAGACTCTCAGATAGTGGTCAGGCGCGCCGATCTCCAACCTGAAGGTGTCCCGGTTCAGTTCACGTGGCGGGGGTCCACCCAGCCGGCGCTGTGGTGTCCTGCTCTCAATGGCCCTGAACCCACTCCGATGGCTCGTGCCGACGTCGTTGGTTCACGCACGGGCGAAAGCCTGTGGACTCTAGACGCACGATTTCCAGTGGGGGCACGGGTAAGTTGGGCGATTTTACCCGATATCACGGCAGTAACCGGTCGTGGTGTTAAGTCAGCGGCCCTCACCCCCACTCAACGGTTCGCTGACCGCATGTCGCGAGCCAGTGCTCTCGACGCTGCGATAACAGTCGAACGGCCTGACATTCCGAGTTTGTTTCGGCTCATTGGCGCTGAACCGAGCACGTCAGCGGCGCCCAACGTCGCGGTCTTCGACACCGCGACCGACGAACCCTTTGACTGGAGCTTTCTCACAAGAGCAGCTCCCACTCTCAATACCGTTGAAGTCGACGGTGCGCATACGTTGCACTGGGCAGGCGGAGAGCTCGCAAATGCGATCCCGCAGCTTGATCTGCTCATGCTTGATGGTGAGGTCTTGCTGCGAGCCCACGAGCATTTCGCCGCAAGCGAAGCACGAATCGCCTATCTGGCAAACCGAGGACGACAGCAGCGCTATGTTGATGCCGCCCATCCGGCAGCCTTGGCGGCACGCGTGCAGCAAACACTGGGTTCACAGGCCCTTGTTCACACTGTCGTGGGCGCTTCGGCTGCCGCCACTACCGCGTTGACGGTCGCAGCCGCTCTTGGTGCACACCGCGCTGTCCTAGTCTCTGCGGCACCGTCACCACAGCAACAAGAAGCCTGCCGGGTGCTTACCCGCCTAGCGCAGCAGGGCACGCGACTGGAGCTTTACGTGGGTACGAACGAAAGTACCTCGACCGCGGGGCAACCGTCGCTGCAACAATTCGCGGCCACTCTTGCTCGCGAGATGACAGCCGTGGGTGGCGACGCCGAAGTGCACGAATTTGCGGGCGGCCATGACCTCGCCGCCTGGTTCGGCGTGCTGCAAACGCTCTGCGCCGATTTTTCTCGACGTTAGCCCCTTCACATTTAGGAAGTTCAGAAAGGAAACTCATGACGATTGTTCCTGACCCGGCTACACGGGTTGAAGCCCCGGAAGGAAACGTTCCGCAAAGCCCGGTCGATTCGCGCAGACGTAAACAGATTGCGACTGCCGTCTTGTTAACGACCGCTGCGATCGGAGCCGCTGGTGGCATGATCATTACGCCAGTTTCGCTGTTCTCATCGTCGGGTCCAGCGCTGGCATTTCCGCCGCTCTATGCGGCACTGGCAGCAGTAAAACTGCTTCCGGGCGTGCTCGCACAATCACTAATCCGACGGCCCGGCGTCGCGCTACTGGCCATGGTGGTAGTGGGGCTCATCAACATTCCCTTTAGTACCCACGGGCCAATGGTATTTGTATCGTTGGCCGCCGTAGGGCTGCTACAGGAAATTGTGTTTGCCGTGGGGTTGTATCGCGTCTGGTCTTGGTGGATGCACGTGATCTCGAACGTATTCGTGATTGTCGTTCTCGCCGTGATCGGTTTGCGGGCCATTGCCACGCCTGAAACGGCGCCAACCGTAATGGCAACCTACTGGGCGGTGGCAGTGCTCTCGGCACTTGTGATCGTCGCGGTGGGGCTGTTGATCAGCAACGCCGTAGCGCGTACTGGTGTGATTACCAGTATCCGTTCAAACGCAAACACCGCAAAGAAATAGTCAGTGTGGAACACCGGCTATGTCAGCGTGAGCCAGAGCCAGCCTCCGAGGGTGGCTGCTGTCAGCGCAATGATGTAGCCGGTGTCCGCGGCGCTCCAGCGTGAAATGCGTCGCCAGGTCCGTGTCGGGTGTGCGCCGAAAGCTCGTGACTCAATGGCGATGGTCATTCGCTGTGCATGTTGCACCGCGTCTACCAAAAGGGCTACTGCCGAACCGAACCGGCGGCGAATTGAACCCGACCATCCAATATGCTGAGCATCAGCGCGCACCCGATGGGCAGCATCAATCTGTCGTGAAACGACTCGGAGCCGCGTCACGAAGCCGAGCGCCGAAAAAAGTGTGAAGCCAATCCGGTATGGAACCCTCGCGTTTTGCATAAGCGCATCAATGAGTCCAGTTCTCGAGCTTTGTAGACCAGCCAAAAGTGAAAGCATCCCGATCGCCGCAATTCGCGCCGCGGTGACGAACGCAATCGAAAACGTGCTGAGCGTGATCGTCCCGAGCGGTCCAGGTAAAAGCTCGACGGCATCTGTCCAACTCTGAGATGCCGCCCGCTCAGGATCAATCCACAGACTAAACAGCAATGTCAACACAACGGTGGCAAGGGGCACCAGCAGGATACCGAGCAGGGCATGTTGCCAGCGGGGACGCAGCCCTAAGAGTATGAGTGCACCCGCCACGAAAGCGCACGAGATTGACACCCGAATGTCATCGCTGATGAAAGTCCAGACAATGGGCGGTATCGAGGCGAGTAAACGTGCCAGCGGATTACGCCGTGCAATCCAGGGCAAACGCCGCGAATGACGTTTGTCGGAAGCTGTTTGTAGTTTCTGCTGTGTTTTGGCCGAATTGCCGGGGGCCTGTGCACCTGGTGCGGTGGCCCTTGAGATTGCAACCTGACTTGTGCCGGAGGAACACTCCTCGATGCGCTGCAGGTCGGCAGCTCTCATGAGTTGTGTGAAGGGTGAGCTGGTGGGTAATTTCGCTGCGCACTCGGCCAGCGGGGGTAGACGGAGACCGGCCTGGTGCAGCACGTCGGGGGTTAGCGTGCTTTCAGCTGGACCACGGGCGAGTACTCGTCCCTTGTGCAGCACAACAGCGTAGCTCGCGATATCTGCAACCAGTTGCATGTCGTGGCTGACAATTATCACGGTGCAGCCACGTTCGTTGAGTTCTTGGAACAGTTCGAATAGGACCGCCGTGGTGGCCGCATCTTGGCCGAAGGTTGGTTCGTCGAAGGCGATTATGTCGTGGCCTCCAAGTACGGCCATCGCTACTGATAGACGTCTCTTTTGCCCTCCTGAGAGCGTTGTGGGATGGTGATCGGCGAGATCGCTCAGGCCGATTCGGTTGAGCTCGTCATCCACTTTTTGAGGCAGAGCGTCGCGATCGATTTGTGGGTTCGCGGCGGCGGTCAGCTCGTCACGCACGGTGGCCTCGACAAACTGATGCTCAGGGTTCTGGAAAACGAGACCGATACGACTGGCACCTTTGGCGGTGATGCGCTGGTTGTTAGCCAGCAAGGTGCCGTGTTGAGGCTTGACCAGCCCGGCGAATGAGTGCAAGAGAGTGGTCTTGCCTGCACCACTTGTGCCGATGATTGCACTGATTTCTCCGCGCGGAATTGTTAGCGACACGTCCTGCAATGCCGTTGTTGTGCCACGTTGTACCGTGAGATCGCGCGCTATCAGGGCGGGAGGTGCCTCTGATCTGGATGTGGTTCTGGGCGCAGCAAGCGTGTAGCCGCGGCGTTCAATGTGCAGCAGTGCGTCCGCCAGTTCATCGTCGGTGATGGGCGGGCGCTGTGACGGCTGAAGTAGGCCGAGTTCGGTGAGTCTTTCGTACGTTTGCGTGGCGAACGGAAGGCGGATCCCGAGTCTTCGTAGCTGAGTATTGGAGCGCCCAAATACTTCGCGTGGTGAACCGGTGGACACCACGCTGCCGCGTTCGTCGAGCACCACGATGCGATTCACGAGGCGTAGTGCATCGTCGATGTTGTGCTCGATGAGCACAATGGCGGGAGCGTCTGCTGGTGGCAATTCGGAGATGATTTCGTACAGGCGGCAACGCGCCTGTGGATCGAGATTCGCAGTGGGCTCATCAAGGACCAGCATGCTGGATTTGCTCGCAAGCGCACAGGCGATAGCAAGGCGCTGTTGTTCGCCACCGGAAAGCTCTGTGACTGGGCGATCGCGGGCCCAGAGGAGGTCCATATCGTTGAGTGACTTGGTGGCTCGAGCGACGATTTCGGTGACGGGGAGACAGCGGTTTTCGAGTGCGAAACAGACCTCGTCGAAGACGCATTCAGTGAACAGCTGCGCGAGGGGGTCTTGAAACACGATGGAGACCTGCTCGGTGATGTCATGCAGCTCGCGGTGGGTCGTGGGGATGCCCTGGAAGGCCACAGCGCCGGTGAGTTGGGCATCAACGATGTGGGGGATGAGCCCGGTCAGTGCTAATGCGAGTGTGGATTTTCCACATCCGCTCGGCCCGAGCACCAGCAGCCGATCTCCCTTCTTCACCTCGAATGTGACGTGTTCGGGGCGGGGGAGTTCCTCGTTGCGCCTGGAAATGGATACGTCAGTAACCGCTACGAGGTTGGTCGAGTTGGGGGGCGGGGTATGCAAGGGATCGCTTCGTGATAACGGGATGATTGGCGTGGTCATGTTGCCGGTCGGATTCACCTCAGGTAATACTAGCTATGGTTAGCCTTACCTAACCAATCGGATGTGGCCTCGGTGCCGACCGCGTTGACGACTGCAGGGTCCAGGCGTTGAGGCCACAGGTGACACACATCATGAAAGGTGCGACATTCGCCCATGACTACAGCGTTCGTAGATCCCCGCTCGAGTAACTCGATGGGGGCGGCGTCATCGGCTTCGATGCCCAACGCGCCGGGGAGTGTCGTTGACTTTCTCGGGGTGGGTCTAGGTCCGGCCAACCTGGGGTTGGCGATCGCTGTAGAGGAGATGCAGGCTGCGGGACAACCGCAACAAATTTCAGCACTATTTGTTGAGCAGCAGAAGCAGTTTTCGTGGCATGATGACATGCTGTTGCCAGAAAGCACCATGCAAATCAGCTTCTTGAAAGATCTCGTTACGCAGCGCGCGCCAACTTCGTCGTACAGCTTTCTCAATTATCTGCACAGCAATGGTCGGCTCACTTCGTTCATCAATCTCAAGTCGTTCTTCCCAAGTCGACACGAGTTTCATGGATATCTGCGGTGGGCCGCGGACCGGTTGCGCGTTCCGGTGCGGTATGGCACACGCGTGGAGCGGATCGACCGCGGGAATAGTTGCTTTGAGGTGCTCTTGCGCGGTGAGTGCGGCACAATCGAGACAGTTCGCGCGCGTAACGTCGTGATGGGCGTTGGTATTCAGCCTTGCCTCCCAGAAGGTGTGGTCGCTAGTAAACGCGTCTTTCACAATCACAAACTTTTAACGCAGCTGCGTGAGGTGCCGGGGCGCCTCAATCGACGCTTCTTGGTGATCGGCGCTGGGCAGAGCGCGGCGGAGGTCGCCGGCTATCTGCATGGGGCATTCCCGGACGCTGAGGTGCACGCTTCGTTGCGTCGATTCGGATACTCACCAGCCGACGATACGCCCTACGCTAATCGAATCTTCGACCCAGAAACGGTTGATGTTTTCTACGAGGCGCCGCCTGAATATCGTGAGCGTCTCCTTCGATACCACCACTCCACGAACTATGCAGCGGTTGATAGTGAACTCATCGAAGATTTGTACCGTCGTGAATACGAAGAAACTGTCGACGGGCGGCGTCGGCTATTCGTGCATCCGAGTACACAGGTGGCGGATCTCGAGGAGTGCTCTTCTGGGGTCACGGTGAAGCTCTCGAGTCTTGTCGATGGCTCGAGCCGGACGCTCGAAGTCGACGCTGTGGTCTATGCCACTGGGTTCCGCCCAGAGGGAATCCGATCACTCTTTGGGGAATCGCTCGACGTGGAGCATGCTTTTTCAGGGGAAGTGCCTTTTGTGGAGCGAGACTACAGACTGCGGGCGACGGGTTTGCCTGGCAATGTGTATCTCAACGGCGGCGTGGAGCATACGCACGGACTCACCTCGTCGTTGCTGTCGAATATTGCAATTCGGGCACAAGAGATCGTTGCTGCCGTGTGTGAGTCGAAATCCCTACACGTTTAAAAACCGCCAGAATTTTCGGCGGTCACGATTGAGTAAGGAATAATTTCTGATGGCTAGCGTGTTTGATGATGAACGAACACTGTTTATCGCGTTACGAAATAGCGCGGGTGAATACTCGATTTGGCCTTGCTCTCATCCTGTGCCGGCTGGTTGGGACATCGTCTATGGAGAGCCGAACGGAATGTCGAAAACCGATGTGGTCTCCTGGGTTGATGACCACTGGGTCGACTTGCAGATGGGGTCAACTCGAGTAGATCAGCGGGAGGTCGCTGAATGAAGGCTGCATTTGAAGAACTGGCCCCCCTGCAGCTCGATGGGGTAGTTCCCTACCCAGATGAGTTGGTAGCAAAGTATGTTGCGGCAGGTTACTGGCTTGACGAAACGCTCGCTGAGAGCTTCGACGCAACTGCCGAAAGATTTCCACATCGGACTGCAGTTATTGACGGTGAGAATCAGCTGACCTATGCGACGGTGTATGACCAGTCCCGCAGGCTGGCAGCTGGTTTCAAAGCCCATGGCATCGCTCGCGGTGACCGCGTTGTGGTGCACTTGCCCAACAACTTCGAGTATGTGTCTACAGTTTTTGCGCTGTTCAGGATCGGTGCGTTACCCGTATTTGCACTTGCATCGCATCGGCGCAACGAACTTGAGTATTTTGTGGAATTTACTGAGGCCACCGCAGTCGTCACGACTGCACGCGACGGAGTTGCCGACCTGCGTGAGCTCGCCGATCAACTGTGTGCGACGCAGCCTTCGTTGACGCACGCGTTCATATTTGACCGCGGTGCCGAAGGTGATGATTTCGTGCGTCTGCTGCAGCATGATCCACTTCCGCTGCAGCGTCATGCGTTGCCGACCGACGTGGCTTTCTTGCAGCTGTCCGGCGGCACTACGGGGCGTCCAAAGATGATCCCACGCACACACGCCGACTATCTCTACTCTGTGCGTGAGAGTAATAAGATTTGTGGTGTTTCTGGGACAACCGTGCAACTGGTAGTGCTCCCGATTTCGCATAACTTCACCATGAGCTCTCCCGGCATTCTTGGAATGTTCTTGGCGGGTGGTTCGATTGTGCTGTCGAAAACTGGAAGCCCGGATGCCGTGTTTCCGCTTGTTGAGAAACATCGTGTCACCCAGGTGGCATTGGTCCCGCCCCTTGCACTTGCGTGGCTCAACTCTTTGGAGCTGGGGAACTACGACCTGTCTTCGCTGCGGGTAATGCAGGTGGGTGGCGCCAAATTGAGCGAGACCGTCGCTCGAAGAATTCCTCGCGAGTTTGGAGTGACTTTACAGCAGGTGTTCGGCATGGCGGAAGGGTTGGTAAACTATACCCGTCTAGACGATGATCCTGAAACGATTTACACTACTCAGGGGCGACCAATATCGCCTGCTGACGAAGTGCAAGTTGTTGACGACTGTGACAGCCCAGTCCCAACCGGTTGTCCAGGAAATCTTTTGACTCGAGGTCCATATACTATCCGAGGCTATTACAAAGCACCGGTGCACAATTTGCGCAGCTTTACTCATGACGGCTTTTATCGCACTGGTGATATTGTCCAACGTGATGTTCGTGGCAATTTGACCGTGGTGGGGCGGGCGAAAGACCAGATAAATCGCGGTGGTGAGAAAATCGCGCCGGAAGAGGTTGAAAATGTGCTGTTGCGGCACCGCGATGTGCACGACGCCTCGGTGGTAGGGGTTCCTGACGAATATTTGGGGGAGCGGTCGAAGGCATATGTAATTCCTCGCGCTGAAGCCACAGCGGGTGGTCTTGATGCCGTGGCAGTGAAGCGCTTCCTGCGGCAGCAGGGAATGGCGGGCTACAAGATTCCCGATGTTGTCGAGATTGTCTCTTCGTTTCCTCATACGGGGGTTGGGAAAGTAAACAAACGAGAACAGCGAGACAGCTAACAGAGATGTCCAGTGCGGGCTCACGCAATGAGAGTGAGCCCGCACTCTTCCCTAATGGGCGGGTTGTTCCTGTGATTTCTTCGGTGAACGACGTGTGGTCGCGTCGGTTTCATGAGTGATTGGTAGGCGCGCTTGCGTGTTAGTGAGTGCAAAGACTGAACCGATTGCCCCGACTCCCGCGAAAGTGAGAAAAGCGGCGGCTCCTCCGCCCGTTGCCGTGAGCACCGCGCCAGTAATGAGCGGTCCGCTGATGGCCCCTAGCCGACCAACGCCGAGTGACCAGCCGATGCCGGTTGTGCGTACATGCACCGGGTATGAGCGTGTGACCCAGCCATTGATGAGCGTCTGCGTGCCAACTGCGCCGTATCCAGCTAGAGCGGCGACCATAAGTAGGAACACCTCGGAGGTCACGAAGGTGAGAGCTGCTACCGCTACTGCACCGATGATGAACGAGAGCGTGACAACTGTGCGGGGCTGCCAGCGGTCAGCAGCCCAGCCGCCAATGATGCCCCCGGTGATCGCGCCAGCGTTGAACGCGAGTAGGAAGCTCAGTGCTGACTGGAGAACGTGTCCAGAATCGAGCATGAGCGTGGGCAGCCAGGTATTGATGCCATATACAAACAGTAGTGAGCAAAAACTCATGGCCCAGAACAGCAGTGTCTGGGCGCGGTGTGTGCTCGCGAGCAGGGTGCGTAGTCCTGCAGTCGTTGAGGCTGCAGTGGGCGCTTGCGCAATGGCTTGCGCCTGTAGTTCATCCCGGGGCTCGGGAAGAAGTCGCCACGCGGGTGGAACGACAAGCAGGATTGGTGCTGCGGCAATGAGGTACATGACTTGCCACCCTGCAAGAGGGATGAGCGACAGGGCGGTGAGTGAGGCGAGCACTCCTCCTAGTGGATAGCCTGACTGCATAATCACGTAGGAAAGGTGTTGGCGGTTCCGTGGTGCGGAATCAGTGGTGAGTGTGGCTGCCACCGGCATGATGGCGCCGAGCCCTAGCCCGCCAAGAAAACGGAGCGCCCCGAAGATCGTTGGCGTTGGTGCGAATGCGCAACAGGCGGTGAGTGCTGAGAAGCCCAGCAGTGAAATAAGGAAGACGCGTTTGCGCCCCCAGCGTGCGGTGGCGTTACCCACGCAGAGGGCGCCGATGAGCATCCCCAGCAGGGGGAGCGCCCCGAGCAGTCCACTGGTCTCCGGCGAGAGGGTCCAGAGGTCTCTGAGGGCGGGCAGTGTTGCACCGTAGACGACAAGGTCGTAGCCGTCGAAAGCGATTGCCGCGCCGCAGACGGCGATGATGGGGAGTGGCATGGTTGAACGTTGCTGTTCGGGTTGCATGGTCTGTGCTGTTTTCTCCTTAGCAGTCAGGGAGGGCATGGGAAGGTCACACCCTTCTCCTGAATATTAGGTTAGGCTAACCTAATATGGATGTGTGGAGCACCGCTCTCGAGCAACTGTTGCCTAGGGGAGTTGCCGTGGTGTCGTGCCGAGGGGATGTTGATCCTGCTGTGGTTTGGGCAAGTGAGCGAGCTGCAATCGCCCAGGCGGTACCGTCGCGTCAATCTGAGTACCTCACTGTGCGTCACTGTGCCCGGCGGGCACTTGAGGCTCTGGGGGTAGCTCCGGTTGCCATTCCGACGGGGCGGCAGCGGGGGCCGGTGTGGCCCGATGGGGTGGTTGGGAGCCTGACCCATTGCCGTGACTACCGCGCCGCTGCGGTGGCGCGACGGGGTGACTTGGTCGGAGTCGGTATTGATGCGGAAGTTCGGGCTCGGCTCCCACTCGGGAGTGAGCGGGTGGTGACTAATCGCCTTGAGCGTGATCGTTTGGCGTTGCTCGATAAGCTGCATCCAGAGGTGCCTTGGGGTACGTTGTTGTTCAGTGCAAAAGAGAGCATTTTCAAGGCGTGGTATCCGCTCACCGGCGTGTGGCTCGAATTTGATGACTGTGACCTTGAGTTACATCCCGATGCAACATTTCGTGGCACGATTGCTGCCGCTAAGCGCTCAGCTGCACTGGGCGCACCCAGTGTTATTACGGGGCGGTGGAGTGTCAATGTTGAGCTGCTCTTTACGGCAGCTTGGATTCCGAGCGTCTCGTAGCTTCGCCAGCCATGAGCGTCATGTACGGGTGTTCGATAGGTGTGGGTGGCTAGAATGAAGGCTGCATGGATCGGGGTCTGACCGATCCGTTTCGAATGCAGCACCGGAGGAGCGAAACATATGGGCGACCACCTGCTTGACACCGTTGAAGCGATCAACTGGAACCGCATTGACGACGCCAAAGACCTCGAGGTCTGGAACCGTCTCACCAATAACTTCTGGCTGCCCGAGAAGGTGCCGCTGTCAAACGACATCCAGTCATGGAACACGCTCACCGAGGATGAGCAGACACTGACGATGCGCGTGTTCACCGGGCTGACGCTGCTTGACACCCTGCAGGGCACGGTGGGTGCGGTGTCGCTGATTCCCGACGCGGTGACGCAGCACGAAGAGGCCGTGTACACGAACATCGCGTTTATGGAGTCGGTGCACGCTAAGAGCTATTCGTCGATTTTTTCGACGCTGGCGAACACCCCGCAGATTGACGCCGCTTTCCGCTGGGGCCGCGAGAACGAGCAGCTGCAAAAAAAGGCGAAGATCATCATGGGTTACTACCACGGTGATGATTCGGCCAAGAAGAAGGTGGCCTCGACGCTGCTCGAGTCGTTCTTGTTCTATTCGGGCTTCTACCTGCCGATGTACTGGTCGTCGCAGGCGAAACTGACGAACACGGCCGACATTATTCGCCTGATCATTCGTGATGAGGCGGTGCACGGTTACTACATCGGCTACAAGTTCCAGCGCGAGGTTGAAAAGCAGTCGCCCGAGCGTCAGCAGGAGCTCAAGGACTACACCTATGAGCTGCTGATGGAGCTGTACGACAACGAGATCGAATACACCCACGACCTCTACGACGGTGTGGGCTGGGCGGAAGATGTGAAGCGCTTCCTGCACTACAACGCCAACAAGGCGCTCATGAACCTCGGCTATGAGGCGATGTTCCCGGCCGAGGTATGCAATGTGAACCCGGCGATTCTGGCGTCGCTGTCGCCGGGTGCCGACGAAAACCACGACTTCTTCTCGGGTTCGGGATCGTCGTATGTCATCGGTAAGGCCGAGTCGACCGAGGACGACGACTGGGACTTCTAACGGATTTATTCTGTTGGCGGCAGGGGCCGGGATGCGCGTATGGGCGTGTCCCGGCCCGTTGCTTACTGCGGCTAGCGATTTGTGGGTGACAATAGGCGGTATCCGATGAAGGAGTGCCGCGTTGTCTGTTGCTTTTACCCCCGCCGCCCCAAACGCTGAGTTCGACAAGCTTCTCGATCAGTTGCGGGAGCTGGCCGATTCGCGTCGGATGCAGGGCAACTATTTCGAAGAGTTGGTGCGGCACTTTCTGATGCAAGACGGCACCTGGGGGAGCGACTTCGCTCACGTGTGGCTGTGGAAAGACTGGCCGGATCGCACCGGTGCCGACACCGGCGCAGATCTTGTGGCGCAGCGTCGCGATGGTCGTCTTGTGGCGATCCAAACCAAGTTTTTCCGGCCCGAGCATCGGGTGCGCAAAGACGACCTCAATTCGTTTCTTGAATTTGTGGGGCGTGATGAGTTTGCTGAGGGGCTGTGGGTTGACACGACTTCGCAGCCGTGGTCGGCGAACGCGCTCGAGACGCTGAAAAATCGCACGAAACCGGTGAAACGCATCGGTCTCGAGCAGTTGCGCCATTCGAATATTGACTGGGCGAGCTACAACGTGCTCGATCCGCGCACGGCACCGCGGATGCATGAACTCAAGCAATTGCGGCCGCACCAGCACCAGGCGGTGAGCCAGGTGATGGCGGCGTTTGAGCGCGGCACCGAGCGCGGCAAGATGATCATGGCGTGTGGTACCGGTAAGACGTTCACCGCCCTGAAGCTCGCAGAGCGGGTAACCAAGCGGTTTGCCGGTGGTGGCCGGTCAACGATTTTGTTCATGGTGCCGTCGCTTGCTTTGCTGCAGCAGACACTCAACGAGTGGTCGCAGCAGCACGATCCCGAGCTGCCGTTGACGGCGTTCGTGGTGGGTTCGGATACGACGGTCGGTCGCAAACAGACTGGTGACATTACCAGCGTGGCGATTGAAGAGCTCGCGGCTCCGGCCACAACAGACGGCCGCGTGCTTGCTGAAAAGCTTGACCATCTCGCTTCGGGTGCCGACGGCATGGTGGTGGTGTTTTCGACGTACCAGTCGATTCAGGCGGTGCACGAGGCGCAGCAACTCGGTGTGGAAGCGTTCGACCTGGTGATTTGCGACGAGGCGCACCGCACCACCGGCGTGACGCTGAGCGATGAGGATGAGTCTTCGTTCGTGCGGGTGCACGATAATGACTACATTCAGGCAACGCGGCGTATCTACATGACCGCAACGCCGCGCATTTTTAACGACCAAGTGAAAAACACTGCGGCGCAGCACGATGCCGAACTTGTTTCGATGGACGACGAGGCACTGTACGGCCCAGAACTGTACCGGTTGTCGTTCGGGCAGGCGGTGGAAGAGAACCTCCTCACCGACTACAAGGTGCTGGTGCTCGGGGTGTCGCAAGACCAGATTGCGCAGCAATTTCAGCAGCAGGTGGCCGACAGCACCTACGAGCTCCCGCTTGATGATGTGACGAAGCTGGTGGGTTGTTGGAACGGGATGGCGAAGCGTGAGGTTGGAGGTTTTGCCGAAGACTTCGGAGTCGATATTGAGCCGATGCGTCGAGCGGTGGCCTTCGCGAAGGATATTCGCACTTCGCAGCGGGTGGCGAGTGAGTTCCAGGCGCTGGTAGAGGATCATCTTTCGGATATTGACAATGATGATCCGAGTGATGACCTCACGGTGCAGGTGCGGCATGTTGACGGCACGATGCGCTCGACGCAACGTGAAGAGCTGCTCGACTGGTTGAAAGAAGAACCGGGCACCGATCGGCTGGGCCGCCCGGTGGCGCGGGTGCTTTCGAACGCTCGTTGTCTGAGTGAAGGCGTGGATGTGCCGAGCCTCGATGTGGTGCTTTTCCTCAACCCGCGTAGGTCGCAGGTGGATGTGGTGCAGGCAGTGGGGCGTGTGATGCGCCGCGCCGAGGGCAAGCGCTATGGCTACATTATTTTGCCGGTGGTGATTCCGGCGGGGGTGGAGGCCGATGCGGCCCTGAACGAGAACGATCCCTATCAGGTGGTGTGGCAGGTGCTGCAGGCGCTGCGGGCGCACGACGAGCGGCTGGATGCGAAGATCAACCAGATGGCGGTGTCGGGGGACGCGCCCGAAACGATCGTGGTGAAGGCGATCGATCTGTCGAAGCCACGCCGCACCGAGACCGGTTCTGGCCGTGAGATCGGCACCGAGGGCGTGGATGAATTGCCGCAGCCGCGGGCGGTGGATGTGGCGCTGCCGGGGCTCGGCGGTGACTTTGATGCGGCGTGGAAAGACTCGGTGTACGCGAAGATCGTGCAGAAGGTCGGCGACCGGATGTACTGGGATGACTGGGCGAAAGATATTGACAAGCTGGCGCGCAGTTTCATCACGCTGATCACCACACACCTGGATGCACCGGGCACCGATGTTCGCCCGTTTGAGCGTTTCATGAAGGCGCTCTCGCAGACGGTGAATCTCGAGATTACCCGCGACGAGGTTATCGAGCTGGTGGCGCAGCACATGATTACGCTGCCGATTTTCGATGCGATGTTCCCCGACCGCGATTTTGCGCGCGAGAACCCGGTGTCGGCGGCACTCGAGAAGGTGGTGGCGCAGTTTGGTGAGAATGCCGGGTTTGCGCGCGAGCTTGAACCGCTTGAGGGGTTTTATGAGAAGGTGACCACGCGTATTCGCGGCCTGCAGGGGATGGCGGCAAAGCAGCAGATGCTCCTGACGCTGTACGACAAGTTCTTTTCGAAGGCGTTTCCGCGGCTTGCCGACCGGTTGGGCATTGTCTTCACCCCGGTGCCGGTGGTCGATTACATTGTGCGTTCGGCCGAGGTGCTAGTGCGGGCGGCGTTTGGGAAGTCGCTGTCAGACGAAGGGGTGCGCATCCTCGAAACTTTCATGCCACGCTGGATACAAAAGCGCGCGGACTACGATTTGGCCGCCTGACTGGTTCACTTCCGGCGGGTGAAGATCACTTGCCAATCTTCTGGGAAACGAACAGCTTACGGTAATGGGGATCCCCATCTTTACGTGGGTAATAGTGCCAACCGATTCCTGCCCAGAACTCGTCAGCGCCTTCGGAGAAAGCGATCAAAGGGTAGCCTGCGTAGTGGCTGACCAGATGCCTTGCAAACGGCTCTGTTGCAAAAATCGTGAAGCTTGAGCATGCTTGGCGGAGATTGGACGGACGGAACGATGACGGATTTCAAGTGGCGCCATTTCCAGGGTGATGTGATCCTGTGGGCGGTGCGCTGGTATTGTCGCTATCCGATCAGCTATCGCGACCTTGAGGAAATGCTGGCGGAACGCGGCATTTCGGTCGACCATACGACGATCTATCGCTGGGTCCAGTGCTACGCCCCGGAGATGGAGAAGCGGCTGCGCTGGTTCTGGCGGCGTGGCTTTGATCCGAGCTGGCGCCTGGATGAAACCTACGTCAAGGTGCGGGGCAAGTGGACCTACCTGTACCGGGCAGTCGACAAGCGGGGCGACACGATCGATTTCTACCTGTCGCCGACCCGCAGCGCCAAGGCAGCGAAGCGGTTCCTGGGCAAGGCCCTGCGAGGCCTGAAGCACTGGGAAAAGCCTGCCACGCTCAATACCGACAAAGCGCCGAGCTATGGTGCAGCGATCACCGAATTGAAGCGCGAAGGAAAGCTGGACCGGGAGACGGCCCACCGGCAGGTGAAGTATCTCAATAACGTGATCGAGGCCGATCACGGAAAGCTCAAGATACTGATCAAGCCGGTGCGCGGTTTCAAATCGATCCCCACGGCCTATGCCACGATCAAGGGATTCGAAGTCATGCGAGCCCTGCGCAAAGGACAGGCTCGCCCCTGGTGCCTGCAGCCCGGCATCAGGGGCGAGGTGCGCCTTGTGGAGAGAGCTTTTGGCATTGGGCCCTCGGCGCTGACGGAGGCCATGGGCATGCTCAACCACCATTTCGCAGCAGCCGCCTGATCGGCGCAGAGCGACAGCCTACCTCTGACTGCCGCCAATCTTTGCAACAGAGCCCGGCCGCGCCGAGAAGTCGGTACTCAACGGCATCGGGGAGGGCTGGACAGAAAGGCAACTCGATCAGTTCGAAATGGAGTGGATCGAGGCCTAGACGCCAATAGACCTATTAGGTAAAATAGACCTATAAACCCCATAACCCCGAAACCGAACCGAGAGGTTGCACCCATGACCATCACCGCCGAGCACCTGACCATCACTCTCGAAGACGGCCGCGAGCTGATCGGCCGAACCCCCGTCGAGCTGGCGCACAAGTGGGCCGAGGCCGAGCATGGCGACGAGTGGCAGCAGCTCAGCGCCGCAAAGCAGAGCATCGAAATCACCGCTGCGCTCGATGCGCTCAACAGGGCAGCGCAGGAGTACAGCGAATGAATGCCCGCCGCCCGCGGCCGTTCGGCCGCGGGCACCAGGCGGCAGCGCCGGGGCGCTGCACCGGCCGCTGCGCGGCCGCCCATCTTTCAAATCGTATTTTGCCGTGAAGCCTGCGGCATTCTACGTTCGCTCCACCTGCACGCAAGTGCTTTCGCGGCATATCCTCGCGTCTCTCGCTGGCGCTCGGCCGCTCCGGTATTCCACGGTCACTTGCCCTCCGGCTGCGCTCGCTACGAAGGCACATGGTGCCTTCACGGCAAAAAAACGTGAGGGGAGTGTCAGAGGGAACCGAGGCACTGGGCAGGAAAGGAACCGATCATGAGCTTTACAGTCACCGTCTACAGCAAGCCGAGCTGCGTGCAGTGCAACGCGACCTATCGGGCGCTCGATAACAAAGGCATCAACTACCAGGTGATCGACGTGAGCGCCGACGCCGAGGCCGCCGAGTACGTCAAGGGGCTGGGCTACATGCAGGCACCCGTCGTCGTCACCGATGACGAACACTGGTCAGGCTTTCGACCCGACAAGATCGAAGCGCTCTCGCAGCGACTCACTGACACCGCGGAATAGACCCATAAGACCCATAAGGGGGAAATGTCATGCTGACCAAAGAAGAGCGCGCCGCGTGGATCGCGAAGCGCGAGGCCGAGCACCAGAAGATCAAAGACCGCATCCGTGCAGCCGGGATCAAGTACCCGCTGGGCTGGGATGAAATGGGATCGAGTGAGAAAGATATGTGGGAAGACCGCATGATCCGCTCTATCGACCGGCTCGAAGGGAAGAGCAAGTGAGGGCGGCCGCGCTGCGCACGATCCTTGCAGGCGTGCTCGCACTCGCAAGCGCCACCGGCCTACAGAGCTGCACCGAGACGAGCGCAGCCGACGCCGAGCTGCTGCCCGCTGAGAGCGCACAAGTGATCGCCGTAGTGGACGGCGACACCATCGACGTGCAGACGGCCGGGGGAGAGGCGCGGGTGCGCCTCATCGGCCTCGATACACCCGAAATCAACCGTGACGGCGGGCAGGATGACTGCTACGCGCAAGAGGCGCGCGACGAGCTGAACGCAATGGTCTACGGGCAGGCGGTCGAGCTGCGCGCCGATCCTACTCAGGATGACACCGACCGCTATGGGCGACTGCTGCGCCATGTCTACATCGACGGGCAGAGTGCCGCCGTCGTGCTGCTCGAAGCAGGAGCCGCGCACGAGTACACCTACGATGCGCCCTACATCGGCCAGGCCGAGCACCGCGACGCAGAGCGCGCAGCGCAGGCCGACGAGCTGGGAATGTGGGGGAGCTGCACCGGATAATCTGCCGAAACCATAGACACGACTAGACCTATTAGGTACAATAGACCTATAAACCCCATAACCCCGAAATCGAACCGAGAGGAAAGATCATGACCACCTTCATCAGCTTCACCGGGAACCTGGCCAAGGCACCCGAGCTGCGCACCGACAAGAACGGCCGCCCCTACACCTTCGCTCGCGTTATCCGCACGGATCGCGTGAACAAGGGCGGCGAGTTCGAGGACGGCGGCACCGAAGGCTACGACGTTGCAGTCTGGGGAGCCGACGCCGAGGCGCTGTGCGACCTCGCTGAGCGTTGCGGGAACGTGCGCGTGAACGTCGCGGGCGAAGAGCTGCTGGACACCTACACGAACGACGAAGGCAACACCCGCACCGTTCGCAAGGTGCTCGATGCAGAAGTGACCGTGAGCCTTCGCGGCCAGACCGTCACCGTCGAGCGCCGGAACTAGACCGCCGAGATAGTGGGCTGCCAAGGCGCAGCCCACTATCTGCCCCCAATAGGGGTATTAGTACCATTAGACCTGAAAGAAGGGCACCATGATTCTCGCGTACTGCAACCAGAAAGGCGGAGTGGGGAAGTCCACCACCGTCTACCACCACGCCCGCGCCGCGATCCTCGACGGACAGCGCGTGCTCGTGATCGACGCCGACCCGCAGGGCAACATCACCAGCGTTCTCACCGAAGACATGCAAGAGGGCGACGTTGGAGTGGCCGACGCACTCAGCAGCCGCAGCAGCGACACCCTGGCCGACGTGCTCGTGCCCGGTATCTGGGAAGGCCTCACGGTCGCGCCGACCGTGGGCGACAACCTGGCCGACGTGCGCAACGAACTCGTTATCTCATCGGAGCCAGGCCGCGAATCGCGGCTGCGCGCGCAGCTCGCCGCGATCCAGACCGAATATGACCTGGTGCTCATCGACTGTGGCCCCGCTATCGACCCGTTGACGATCAGCGCACTCACGGCAGCCGACGCCGTCGTGATCGTCTCACAGTCGAAGCTGTGGAGCGTCAACGGCCTGGCGAAGCTGATGAACACCGTGAGCCTGGTGCGCGAGCACTACAACCCGCGGCTCACAGTCGCCGGACTCGTGCTCAACGCCCACGAAGCGCACACACTCGCCGGAGGCCACTGGGCCGACGAGCTGACGGCAGCCGCCGAAGCTGCGCAGCTCCCGATTCTCACCCCACCCGTACCGAAGCGGCAGGCAATCGCAGATGCCACCGAAACGGCCCGAGGCCTAGACGAGGGCGACGCGCAGGCGCGCGAGCTTGCCGCGATCTACGCCGCACACATTGACCAGCTCAAGAAGGGAACTGCTCATGTCTAAGAAACCCGAACGCCGACGCTCGCAGCTCAGCGGCCTGTCGCCCGTAGCGCCGACGAGCGGCCGCGTCGAGCCAGAGAAGCCGGCCCCTGAGAGTGCAGCACCCGCAGCGGCCGCGCCCGCTGCGCCAAAGCGCACCGTGGCGGCCGCCAGCTCGAAGCCTGGCACCCGCACGAAGATGGGCTATTACGCCGCACCAGAGGACAGCGAACGCATCCGCGCAGCGTTCATCGCAGCGAGGAACGCAGGGCGGCCGTATCGGTCACTCTCTGACTTCCAGCTCGAAGCGATCCTTGACCAGGTAGTGCGGCTCGAAGCCGAACTGAACGGCGGCCGACCGTTCGAGGGCGCACCCGCGCACAGCCTGTCACCCGGCCGCCCGATGGAGTAAGGGAGTAACCACAATGGCAATCAACGAGGAACAGCGGCAGCTCGAAATTGCCGCCGAGGTCGAAGAGCTGGCGCGCACGCTCGCGCACTCAACTCGAGCTGTACCGCACCCGATCGACTCATACCGACTGCTCGGTGAGCTGGGCGCAACCATCGACCATTTGGCGCAGGTGATCGACCAGCTCGGCAAGTGGCACAGCCGCACCGAGGACGGCAAGCACTACAACGGCGAAGACGGCGACGGCACCGGCAGCGCCCATGCGGCCGCTGACGAGCTGACAACCGCAGCAAACATGCTCAGGCGCGCATCGAGCCACGTTGGCCGGGCACACAGCCATAACGGCGTCGTGCGTTGGTATCAGGAGCCGCAGGAGAGCTGATGAGCGCGCTACAGATCATCTACTACGTCGGGATCGTCGTAGGCATCGCCATGTTCGTTGCATCATGGCTGATCCGCCGTAAGCAGATCACCGAAGGCCCGCTGGCCCAAGCTGAGAAACCGTTGATGCTCGGGGGAGCGGCCGTCACGTTAGCCTTCGCGCTGCTCGGCTTCGCCACGATATGAGAGGGGCAGCTATGACTCAGAGCGATCAGATGAGCGACGCGGAGCTGGCGCGTGAGATGAGCCGACTTGAGGCGGCGATAGCCGCCGCTGCGAGTGACGAAGAGCGGCAGCGCTGCAATGCGTTGTTGAGCGAAGTGCGCTTCGAGATGATGACGCGCGGCCACGTCGCACAAGGTGGAGGCTGCGCCCAATAACGGTCGTTTTCGGGCAGCCGTGCCGGACGGCCCGCCGAGTGTGACTTGCGGCGCTAAATGTCGCGATTCTCGCGTCGCTCTGAATCCAGTGAGGGGCTCTGTGTCTCGTCTCGAGACGCGCGTTATGCCGGTCACCGGCCAACAGATTGGCTGGAAGCACAGCGCTCCGGATACGCGCGCCGGTTCCTCCTCTTTCGTTTGCTGCCCGGCTGGTGTGGTCTATGACGCGATGCGTTCGTTATCTCGTATGAGGTCGATGATACGTTCGGCGCTCTCATGGCGTTGCTCAGTAGCGATGCTGGTGCTTCCAAGTACGTCGGTGACCCAGAGGCCATCGGCAGCCAAAAGTGCCAGGGCATATGCGGGATCATCTGTCGGTTGCGGTCGTGGTGCCCAGCGTTGGATAACACGATCCCAAGCGTCCTGGTTCTCAGTGTGATGACTATCGAGAATCATCTGCACTTCTGCTCGAGTGGCTGGTGTCGCCGCCATGCGGATGTAAGCGATGAGCCGTTCGAGCGCGGTGGTCTCGTCGGCCGGCTTACCGCAGGCAACTTCGAGCTGGCTCTCCCAACGGCATGCCATGTGCTCATGAATGGCCGCGATCAACTCCTCTCGGGAAGGGAAGTGGTAGATGATCCCTCCACGGGTAATGCCAGCTGCTGCCGCGACGGAATCGAAGGTGACGGCGGTAATCCCGTCAGACTCGATGACATTGACCGCGGCGTCCAAAATTACGGTCCGTTTGCTCTCTCGCACCTTGCTCCTCTCTCGCTGGAATGAACATCAGTGGTTCTCCGCAAACTCCATGGCCTGAGTGTTGCGACCGTAGGCACGCAGTAGACCATTGGTAGTCACGGCCCCGATTGCCAAGACCACGCCCAAGACGATCATCGTCACCAGGTAGGCAGTGTCAAATGCAGTGGTCGCTGCAGCAATTATCTCGGCGTTCCCGTCAGCGACGGCCAGTGCGTCTGCCAGGCTCTCCCGGGCTGCATCCGGGGAACCAATGGGGAGTTGAACTGTGAAGGCGTACACAAACGTCAGCAGGCTTCCCAGCACGGCGACGGCCGAGAGCGACCCCATTTCGTACGACACCTCCTCCACGGACGCAGCCATGCCAGCTTTGCGCGGGTGGGCATTGCCCATGATCGCGGAGGAAGCGACCGAGAACGCTCCACCCAGGCCGAGCCCGGTCACGACGAATCCGGCCACGAGCAAGGCGAAGGTGTCTGTTGCCACCGCGGTGATCGACAGCAGCAGCCCGAGGGCGCCAACGCCGAGGCCGCCGGAAATAATGAGTCGAAGGCCGAGCGTGTCCAGGAACGCAGCTCCGAGCAACCCCGAGGGCAGAGCACCGAGGGCGATCGCTGCAACCAAAAGACCCGCTTGCAAGGGGCTGAACCCTTCCACGAGTTGGAAGCGCTGGGTTGTGATGAGCTGCGCGCCTGCGATCGTGAACATTGCGAAAGCAGCAGCCAGGACGCCTCCGGTGAAGGCCTTGTTGCGGAAAATCGAAAAGTCCAAAAGCGGTTCACTCATCCGTCGCTGACGACGTACGAACAACACGAACCCGACCACTGCAGCCACTGCAGCACCTGCAATCAGAGGCCAGTTCTGCGGTACATGGGCGAGCTCCTTGATAAAGAGCACCGTGCCCACGAGGCCCACCATCGCCTGGATGGAGGACAGCAGGTCCCACTTCTTGGAGGGATCAGCGTCGTTACGCGGCGCGACGAGCGCGGTCCCGATGAGCGCGGCGACCACAACCGGAACGTTGATCAGGAACACTGATCCCCACCAGAACCGCTCCAACAGCAACCCGCCTAGGATCGGGCCGAGCGGGGCGCCGACAACTGAGAGACTTCCCCAGATCGCGATCGCGATGTTTCGTTCTTTCACGTCATTGAACGACAACCGGATCAATGCGAGCGTCGCCGGCATCATCGCTGCTGCCCCCACGGCCAGCAGCGCACGCGAGGCGATCAGCATCCCCGGGCTCACCGAGAACGCTGCAGCCAACGATGCCAGGCCGAAGATCAACAGCCCCACCACGAACATTCTGCGGTGGCCGATTCGATCGCCCAGCGTCCCCGCACCCAGCAACAGACCCGCCATCACCACAGGGTAGGCGTTGATGATCCACAGTGAGGCTGACCCCGAAGCGCCCAGCTCCTCGGTCAGCGTCGGGAGCGCGGTGTACAGAATCGAGTTGTCCAGCGTGATGAGGAGCAAACCCGCGCCTACCGTCAACAACAACCACCATCGCCGCTTCGGCGCAGTATCGCTTCTCATCAATCCGACTCCTCGCTACCGCTTTACTATACAAACAGGTTAGTATAGTAACATGATGGACCGTTCATGAGTCATCCGGAATTTTGGTCGGCCAGTTCGGCGAGTCGTGTCTCACTACCCGTGTCAGCAATCTATGTAAAACAAGCGGCGTTCACGTTACACTGAGGCATGGCCACGATCGGTTACGCCCGAGTCTCAACCCGAGACCAGAATCCCGACGGCCAAACGGATGCGCTCAATGCGGCGGGCTGCGACAAGATTCTCGTCGAGCACGCATCCGGCACCCTGGCGAAACGGCCGGCACTGACGGAAGCCCTCGGATATCTGCGCGAGGGAGACTCGCTCGTCGTGACGAAACTTGACCGGCTCGGCCGGTCGGTGAGAAACCTCAAACAGGTCGCGGACGAATTGCAACAGCGCGGGGTCGGTTTGAAGGCACTCTCGCAGGGCATCGACACGACGACGCCGGGAGGTCGCCTGTTCTTCCACATGCTCGCTGCGATCGCGGAGTTCGAACACGACCTCATCGTCGAACGCACCCACGACGGCCTCGCGGCCGCCCGCGCCCGGGGCCGGAAGGGCGGCCCGAAGTTCAAGATGACGCCGACGAAGATCCGGCAGGCCCGGGCGATGTACGACGAGGGCGGCCACACCGTCCAAGAGATTGCCGACACGTTCGGAGTGTCCCGGCCCACGATCTACCGGCACCTGGCCGAGCACGTCGAGCGGTCCTAACGAGGAATCATGGCGCACCTCAGCGATCGGCAGAAAGCCGAGCTTGTGCGCCAACACCAGGACGGGGTGCCGTGGACGCGCATTGCGGAACACTCCGGCGTCGCCGTACGGACCCTGCAACGCTGGGCAGCCCGGATGGAAACGGGACAGCTCTCACGGGCACCTCGCAGCGATAAGGGTTCGAGGCACATCGACGCCGAGCTGGTGAAGGCGATTGAGGCGCTTGCTGTGCGGCGACCCGCGCCGACGATCGCGTATATCCACCGCCGCATCGGTGATATCGCCAGGGGCCGAGGACTATCCGTCCCGGGGTACACCACGGTCCGCGAAATCGTGCACGCGCTCGACCCGGGCCTGACCGCTCTCGCGGACGGCAGGGACGCGGCCTATCGAGACAAGTTCGAGCTGGTCTACCGCCGCACAACCTCTGCGCCGAATGAACAGTGGCAGATGGACCACACTCTGCTCGATGTGATGATTCTCGATGACCGGCAGCAGGCCGTCCGCCCCTGGCTCACGATCGTGCTCGACGACTACTCACGAGCGATCGCGGGCTACGCGGTCAGCGTCTCAGCACCCACGGCCGAGCATTCCGCATTGGCTTTCCACCAGGCCGTCGCTCGGAAACGAAACCCGAAGTGGGTGGTGTCGGGCCTCCCGGACATCCTCTACAGCGATCACGGGTCCGATTTCACCTCGACCAGGATCGAGCACGTGTGCCTCGACGTGCACGTGCGCTTGATTCACTCACGGATCGGCGTCCCACAGGGGCGCGGCAAGATCGAACGGTTCTACCGAACGATCACGACCGAGCTGCTGCCGCACCTGCCCGGCTTCATCCCGCACGGCACCGGTGGATCGCCCATCACCGAACCCAGGTTGACCTTGCACCAGCTCGATGACGTTCTCGAGCGATTCATCGTCGACGAATACAACGAACGCATCCACTCATCGACGGGTGCTGCCCCGCACGAGCGATGGCGCAGCGACAGTTTCATCCCTCGAACACCCGCTCGCCCGGAAGACATCGATCTGCTTCTACTCACCGCAGCGACGCCCCGCCGTGTGCAACGCGACGGGATCCGTTTCGCCTCGACCCGATACATCTCACCAGTCCTCGCCGCATACGTCGGGGAAGACGTCACGGTGCGGTACGACCTCCGCGACCTCGGAGAGATACGAATCTTCCACGACAACGCATTCCTCTGCCGCGCAATTTCCCCCGAACGCTCCTCGGAAACCGTCTCTTTTGCTGATCTGCAAACCGCGAGGAACGCGCGGCGTCGCGCTCTGAAGCAGCAACTCCGCGAGCTCACCGCTCATGCGGGTTCCCTTCCCGAAGACACGCGCCACCGTCCCGAGATCGCAACGGCCCCCGACAGAACCCCCGACCAGCCCGCGACACTTCCCGCGCGACACGGATTGAGGACATATGCCAGTGACTGATCCAGACAGCACGCCCCGGTCTCTTCTTTTCACGCCTGACGATGACGGACGCCGATTCCTCAACGGTCATTTCGACGAGTTCACCGATGCGCCTCCGCCCCTCGCGGACACTTTGCCCGCATTCATTACCACACGTGAGCACCGACGGTTTACAGAGTTCGCGGATACCGTCCGATCGCACCGCTACATCGGCCTCTGCTACGGACCACCCGGCGTCGGGAAGACACGCTCCGCACGCAACTACGCCGGTACAGACGAATGGGAGCAGTGGTACCCGCTCTCCCGCGGCAAGGGCTCACTGCCGCCCGTGCCCGAGGCCGTGCAACGAAGCCGCACGGCATTCTTCACACCCACGGTCGCCGCGACCATCAAGCAAATCGATCAAGGCCTGCCCCGGGCCTGCCAGCACATCTCCTGGGCCATCGACTACGCCGAACACGGGCACGTTGATCCTTTCGTTCACGCCGAGTCCCAACACAGCGGAAACACCGAACTGCTCATCATCGACGAAGCCGACCGACTCAAA
Source organism: Gulosibacter sp. GYB002 (assembly GCF_036577665.1). NCBI lineage: Bacteria > Bacillati > Actinomycetota > Actinomycetes > Micrococcales > Microbacteriaceae > Gulosibacter > Gulosibacter sp. GYB002. Next base: position 140,029 of record NZ_JARBDD010000009.1, read on the forward strand.
ACCGCCGGCCTCGAACAAGTCCGCGACTTCTACGACCGCCACCGGATGGGCGTCATCCTCATCGGCATGCCCGGCCTCGAAAAACGGCTCGCCCGCTACCCCCAGCTCTACAGCCGCATCGGCTTCGCTCACGAGTACCGGGCGCTACGCAGTGACGAGCTCACCGCCGTTGTCGCGCAGCGCCTCCCGGACCCCGACCCAGACGACTCCGGTCTCGCGCACACCGCAGCTCTCGCCGCAATCGTCCGCGCCACCAACGGAAACTTCCGTCTCGCCGACAGACTCGTCACCCAGATCAACCGCATACTCGACATCAACAAGCAGACACGCCTCATCCCAGAGGCCGTCGACGCCGCCCAAGAAGCACTCCTCATCGGACGGTAAGCGGCGTGGGAAACACGACATTCATCGCCGCGATTCACAACGTCGCCGCGGTGCAGCTCGCGGCCGTGCCGGAATCGATCGTTTTCGGCCTACTCGGCTCGCGGTGATGAACCTATGCGTGCAACTCCACTGTAGGAGACTCCTGGCCTAGTTACCTTCCGGATGGTAACCTACACTCATGCGCACCGATCCTCGCCCCGCGATCCTGGCGGCCGCCTTCTCTCAGCTCGACGAGGGGCGGGCGGTGTCTCTGGACTCCGTGGCCCGAAGTGTGGGGCTGACCAAGCCGGGGGTGATGTATCACTTCCCCACGAAGGAAGCTCTCATGCTCGCCCTGGTGGACTCCGTTTTGGACCGCTGGGAAGAGGCGCTGGTCGCACGCCTCGGGTCGTCACCGGACGGCGCGGCCCCGGCCGCGCGCATCGGCGCGTACGTCGACTGGTCACTGTCCGGGGGTTTCGATGAAACCGACCTGGTGGCGATGAGTGATCCGAAGCTGCGCCGCTCGCTCACGCAGCGCTGGGCCGAACGTCTCGCGCCCTGGCTTGTCGTGCCCGATGACGTCGCCCCGGACGAACGCACCCGGTTGCTCGCCGCCCGCCTCCTGGCCGACGGCGGGTGGCTTGCCGAAGCCGCCAACGTCTCCCCTCCTACCCCCGGCGACCTGGCGCAGCTCCGCGCCTTCGCCCACAACCTCGTGAAGGACTGACTATGAAGAAATGGCTCCTGCTTGCCGGCGCGATCATCAGTGAAGTCGCCGGCTCTCTCGCCCTCCAAGCCGGCCAGGACCACCCGGCCTGGTACATCCTCGTGGCGATCGGCTACGTCGGCGCGTTCACGCTTCTCGCGCTCGTTCTACGCGAGGGGATGGCCCTCGGGGTTGCGTACGGGATCTGGGGCGCGATGGGCGTCGCCCTGACGGCGGTGCTGGCCGCACTTCTGTTCGGACAGCCCTTGACCGGCGTGATGATCCTCGGCCTGGCCTTGATCATCGGCGGTGTTCTCACCGTCGAACTCGGATCGCAAGCGGCGCAGCGCAAGAGGGAGGCGAGCATCTGATGGTCTGGCTCTTCCTCATCCTCGCGATCGTCCTCGAAGTCGGCGCGGCACTCTCCCTGCGCCTGGCAACCGGCGGACGGAAACCGTTCTACATCGCCGTCGTCGTGGGCTACCTCGGCGCGTTCTTCTTCCTCACCCAAGTCCTTGCCCTCGGGCTCGGCATCGGTGTCGCCTACGGCATCTGGGCCGCCTCCGGCGTCGCCCTCACCGCCGTGGCCAGCAAGTTCCTGTTCAAAGAACCCTTCACCTGGGTCATGGCGCTCGGCATCGCCCTCATCATCGGCGGCGTCCTCCTCGTCGAACTCGGCGCGGCCCACTAGCCTGCCGACGCGGCCATGACCGTTGCTCGCACCCTCGCGGCTATTCGCCGCGCTCTCCTGGAAGATCCTGCCGTCGACATCCGATTCGTGGACGCAATCACCGTCGACAGTCATCTTCTGAGCACGCACGGCCAAGCCCTCATCCTGTTCGTACACCCACAGCATCGCGAAGTCGTCGACGAGCTGCGCAACGCCTCCCGCCCATTGGACTAGTGCGGTCGGCCGGGGTCATCACCGCGGCCGCGCAGCTCGTCAACGGGCTCTGTTGCAAAAATCGTGAAGCTTGAGCATGCTTGGCGGAGATTGGACGGACGGAACGATGACGGATTTCAAGTGGCGCCATTTCCAGGGTGATGTGATCCTGTGGGCGGTGCGCTGGTATT
>NZ_JARBDD010000010.1:0-4662 GCF_036577665.1 Gulosibacter sp. GYB002
CCGCCTCGCGCCCGCGCCGCCGCGCGCCCCGCCTCGCGCCCGCGCCGCCGCGCGCCCCGCTCTCTCCGCCCGCTCTCCGCTCGGGTACACCGCAAATGCCGGGAGCCACCGCTATGGCGGTGTACACCAGTGTTTTCGGTGTACGCGAGCAGTGCGCGGGGTGAGCGCCGCATCCTGTTTCTTCCGCTTTCTGTGTGGCTCGGCGTCATTTGTATGTGGCAGAGCACGCACAGATGACGCTAACCCACACAAATCCGTGGTTTAGGGGCGCGCAGGAGCCCAGGCGAGGTGAGCGGGGTGTGCGAGTTGGCGGGTGGCGTGCGCGTGTCGGTGGCCACCGACAACGACGGACTGACGCTCGTGACCGCGTAGCGCACCACCTCGCGCCTTCCGCTCGGGTACACCGCAAATGCCGGGAGCCACCGCTATAGCGGTGTACCCCAGTGTTTTCGGTGTACCCGAGCAGTGCGCGGGCTGAGCGAGCGCACGACGGCGCGCACCCCCACACGTTCGTCCATGTGAGGGTGCGCAGCACAGCCGCGGGCGCCCCACGACCGCGGCGCCCTATTTGTGGCCGGGGCGTCCGATCAGCTGCTCGCCCTGCGCAATCCGCAGCGCATCATCGCTACCGGGCACCACGTTGCCGCGCAGCGAACGACCCGCAGTCTCGTTAAATGTGAGCACCGAGACCAAACCGATCAAGCCCGCAACGGCCAGATAGTAGCCCGGCACCAGGGTGTTCCCGGTGACTTCAATGAGTGCCTCATTGACCATTGCCGCAGTACCACCGAAGATCGCCGTCGACAGGTTGTAACCGATCGCGAAGCCCGAGTACCGCACCGAGGTGGGGAAAAGCGCAGGCAGCGTCGCCGAAATCGACGAGATCACGATCACCAGCAAGAGGCCGAGCACCGCGATACCGCCCAGCTGAGTCCACACCGACCCGGTCTGCACCAGCATGATCGCCGGTACCGACAGCAATGTGAACCCGGCACAGGCCGTAATGAGCAGCGGTTTTCGCCCGATTCGGTCAGACAGCGCCCCGAGCGGCGCGATGATGGCCATCATGATCAGCTGGATGACCACCAGCGACATGTTCGACTGCACGGGATCATGGCCCAGCGTCTCCGACAGATACGACGGCATATAGGTCAGCACCAGGTAGAAAGCCACGTTCACGAGGATCACGAAGCCGAACAGCTTGAGCAGCTGACCGGGGTGGTCACGGAAAAGCCGCACACCCGCGTTCGGCTGCGAGCCTTTGTTGGCGTCGGGAAGGTCCTTGGTGAAGGTCTCGGGCTCGTCAAGCGAGCGGCGCATCCACAGCGCGATGATGCCGAGCAAAAGCGTCAGCGCGAACGGTACTCGCCAACCCCAGGCGTGCATCGCCTCGTCACCGAGCGCGAATGTGAGGCCCGTGCACAGCAAAGCCGCGGCGCTGAACCCGGCGAGCGTTCCGAACTCGAGGAACGAGCCGTAAAAACCACGACGGTTATCGGGCGCGTGCTCCGACATAAACACGGCGGCGCCGGCATACTCACCGCCGGCTGAAAATCCCTGAATCATGCGCAAAAGCATCAGCAATATTGGTGCCGCAAAACCGATGTCGTGGAACGTTGGCAGCACCGAGATCGCCGCGGTCGAACAGCTAATCAGGATGATGGTGAACACCAACACCCGCTGCCGACCCACACGGTCACCCAACGGTCCGAGGATGAGACCACCGAGTGGCCGCACCAAGAACGACACCGCGAAACCGGCAAAGGCGAGGATGCGCGGCAGCGCCGATTCGTCATCGTTAAAGGTAAAAAAGCTCTCGCTGATATAGGCAATCAGGTATCCGTAGATTCCGTAGTCGAACCACTCGATTGCGTTACCGACCGCGGCGCCCGCGACCGATTTACGCGCGCGTTTGCGCTGTATGGGTGTGAGGTCGATTTCTCGGGTAATCGGGGGCAGCTCGGCTGCTTCTGGTTGTGTGTTCACGGTATTCCTTTCGCTGAGGGAGTGCACCGGCGAACTACTCCGCGGTGCTACCGGGCGCGCTCGACTTCTTTGTCGATGCGCAAAGCAATGGATGTGTAGGCGGCTGCTGCCGCTATGAGCTCGTTGATGGATACGCGTTCGTCGGGCTGGTGCGCTTGCCCCGTAATATCGCCGGGGCCGAGCACGATCGTTGGTACCCGGTGGTGGGATGCAATAAAACCTCCCTCGCAGGATGCGGTCCAAATATCGTGAGTGCCGGGAAATCCCTGGTCGCGAACCGCATCGGTGGCAATTTTTACCAGGGATGCATCCGGTTCGGTAACAAATCCCGGCATGGTCATCTCGACCATCCCGTCGAATCGGATGCGGTTCCATCCCGGTCGCTGGGCGGCGGCAACTCGGTCGCGGGATGCGGTGAGCAGCTGCTGCAAAATTGTTTCGGGATCTTCGCACGGCAGCAGCCGCCGGTCGAGGTTGAGATCGCAGCGGTCGGGAACGATTGAGGTGCCGTGACCGCCTTGAATTTGGCCGACGTTCCAGGTTGCGGCCCCGAGTACCGGATGCGGTCGCTCGGCAAGCCGTGCCGCATCCTGTTCAACCGCGGCGATCAATTCGGTGGCCGCGAGTATTGCGCTGGCGCCGTCGCTTGGCCGACCGGCGTGGGCGCTCATTCCCGACACGGTGATGTGCATGTTGGTTGCGCCACGGCAGCCGATGATCGTGGTGAGATTCGTCGGTTCGGCGACGATGCAGGCGTCGTAACTCTGCGCATCCGCGTGCTGCAAATAATGCTGCGCACCGCGCGCGTCGGCCTCTTCATCGACGGTGCACAGCAGCGACACCGGTATCTGTGGCTGCTGCTGGTGAATCGCGGCCATCGCCGCCACCACCGCGGCGAGCCCGCCCTTCATATCAGTGGCGCCGCGGCCGAAAATTTCGGTGTCGGTGCGCCGCGGTGTGAAGGGGTCGGCGCTCCAGCCCTCGCCGGCCGGTACCACATCACTGTGCCCGAGAAACAGCACTCCGCCGGGCCGGTCGGGGCCAATGCGGGCAGACAGATTCGGACGGCCGGGCGCCACTTCGCTGAGCGACACCCTTGCGCCGATATGCTCGAGGGCTGCCGCCAGCACGGCGACCGTGGCAGCCTCAGTGCCGCCGGGGTTTTCGCTGGGAGCGGCGATGAGATCGCAGGTGAGCTGCACAATCTCTTCGGCCGACAGGGTTTGACTGGATGCGCTCACGGCTACGCACCCGGCTCAATTTCGTACAGGCCGCGGGGGAAGTTTGCGAGCAGTTCGATACCCGACTCGGTCACCACCACCGGTTCGGAGTTTTCAAAACCGAAGCCGTCCTCCCACTGTCCGGCGATGATGTGGAAACACATCCCGGTTTCGAGCACGGTTTCGTCATCGGGGCGGATGCTGACGGTGCGCTCGCCCCAGTCGGGCGGGTAGCCGATGCCGATTGAATAGCCGAGCCGGGAGCTTTTTCGTATCCGGCCCGCTGAATGACGCGCTGATAGGTAGACGCCACCTCGTGCGCGGTGACGCCGGGCCGCATCGTATCGAGTGCGGCTTCGAGCCCCGAAACTGTTGCGGCGGCCAGGTGGCGCACACGTTCACTCGAGCGGCCAATAACGGCGGTGCGGGCGAGGGGTGCGTGATAGCGGTGGTGCGCGCCGGCGATTTCGAGCGAGATGGGTTCGCCCGCGGGAAGCGGCGCGGCGGTCCACGTGAGATGCGGCGTGTCGGCTGCGGCGCCGGTGGGCAGCATTGGCACGATCGCGGTGTAGTCGCCGTCTGCGCCTGGCACGCCGTTGATTTGCGCGGCGCTGATGGCTGCTGCGACCTCGTTCATTGGGCGACCCTCGCGGATCGCATCCATGCCGGCCTGCATCGCGTGAGTGACGACCCTGCCGGCCTTACGCAGATAGGCGATTTCCGCATCCGATTTGATGAGCCGCACCCAGTTGATGAGGTCGTTGCAGCTCGAAAATTTCCAGTCGAGAAGGTTGCTGGTGAGGGCGAGGAAGGTGCGGATCGTAAAAAAGTGCGCCTCGTTCTCGTAACCGATGTGTTTGGATGCGGGCCCGAGATGCTCACGCATTTGCTCGGCCATCCACTCGCCAGGATGCATCTGTTCGTTGTGCACCATGACCTCGGGGTATCCGAGAATTTGTTCGGGGTCGATGCCGGTGGCAGTGCGATGCGCACCGTTTGCATCCATTTCGCGCATCAGCAGTAGCGGTTTGCCGTCGACCGGTAGGACGAGCGCTTGCGGCATATAGAACGACCAGGCGTTATAGCCGGTGAGATAGTAGAGATTGGCTGGATCAGTGATGAACAGCGCATCGAACCCGGAAGCCGCGGTTTTTTCGCGCACTCGCTGCTGGCGGGATGCGTACTCTTCGGCGGTAAAAACCTCAATTGCCGACTGCTCATCGGTGGCCTTGTGCGACAAGACGACCTCCTTCACCTCACTGTGATGCGGCACCCGTGCCGCTGATAAGGCAGTGTAGAGCGCTTAGTGCAGTCAGCCCAGGCGATTTTGCTTGTTCATACTGTTTACTCCGGCTTCATGGTTGCTACATGAGTGGCCGCTGATTGCCGTGGCGCTGCGGCGATGGTGGCGCGCCGCCCGCGCCCGCCGCCCGCCGCCCGCGCCCGCCCGCGCCCG